>NZ_JCANSZ010000017.1:0-129624 GCF_059570535.1 Streptomyces sp. CNP082 | reverse complement strand
GCCAGCAGCCGGTTCCAAGTGCCGTCGGCCGACCAGCGGCGGAAGCGTTCGTAGACCGTTTTCCACGGGCCGTAGCGTTCGGGCAGATCCCGCCAGGCCGCTCCGGTGGACAGCTTCCACAAGATGCCGTTGACCACCTGACGGCGATCCCGCACCGGACGGCCCATCCGCGAAGGAGCCAGCAACGGCTCGATCACCACCCACGCCTGATCAGTCAGCTCATGACGACGCACCACGAACAGACCAACGCACCAACCACTTTGCGGACACGACCTAGGCGGCGGGATGGACGCGCTCTTCGAGAAGCTCGACGAAATGTGGGACGCGGGGATCCTGCCGCAGGAAGTCATCCTGAAGCGCTGAGCGGATGACGCGACGTACGGTCGCTGCCGGCTCTGCGGCGGGGCCGTGCCGGGGTGCGGCCCCGCCGGTGTGGGGAGTGGGGTCAGCGGTCACCGCCCGTCTGGCCTTCGCGGTTATAGTTCCAGGCAGCGTCGCGTGCCGGTGGCGGATGGATCGCCAGGCATGGAGGCGTCGTATCGAAAGGTGGCTACGGCCATTCCCGCCCCCATTTCACAGAAGATCACGCTCTACCCCGCCGAGGACCGGTTCCTCGGCCCCCGACCCGCCGTCCTCGTCCTGCCCGGCGGCGGCTTCCGGGAACTTCCACCGCACGAGGGCGAAGGCTACGCGCGCTGGTTGTCCAGCCTCGGCATGCACGCGTTCGTCCTGTCCTACCGGCTGCTGCCGGACCGGTTCCCGGCCCCGCTCGAAGACGCCCGGGCCGGGTTGGACCACATCCGCAACGGCGACCACGGCCTCGACGTCGGCCGGGTCGGCGTCATCGGGTCGAGCGCGGGCGGCCAACTCGCCGGCCTGCTCATGACCGGGCGGGTCCTGTCCGTCGAAGAGGGCGTCGCCGACCCGCCCCGACCGGACTTCGCGATCCTGGCCTACGCGCTGGCCGACCTCGACCTGCTGCCGCCACCGGTGGTCGAGAACCTGCTCGGCGACCTGCTGCCCATCAAGGACGAGCTGTCTCCGGCCAAGCATGTGGACGCGTCGGTGTGCCCGACCTTCGTATGGTCCACCGCCCAGGACCCGCCGGGCCTGCCCAACGCCCTGGAGTGGACCCGGGCGCTGGCGGCGGCCGGTGTACCGGTGGAATTGCACGTCTACCCGGGCGGCAGCCACGGTATCGGCCTGGCCGACGGCGTGGAATACGGCGGCGAACCGCACAAGTTCATCGCGCGCGAGCCGCACACCGCGTCCTGGACGACCGTGTGCGTGGCCTGGCTGCGCCGGGAGGGCGTTCTTGTCGACTGACCGCGTCACCGCCTGGGGCGGGGAACTGCGGCGGGTACACGGCAAGCTGCGCGATGCGCTGGCTCTGGCGCGGGCGGGACTGGACGGCGGCGGCCCCGCCGACGTCCCCACCGACCTGCTGCTGTTCTGCCACGGGTTCTGCGCCGCCCTGTCCGGCCACCATCGCGCCGAGGACGGTTCGCTGTTCCCGGAACTGGTGCGGGCAAGTGGTTCGCCACCCTGGGCGAGCGCGCGGACATGCAGGGTGACATGCATACGGTTGTGGCCATGGAAGACAACATCGACGACCCCCGGGCCACGGCGATCGTCTCCTGGCGCGGCCCGGCCGAGGGCGGACGCCGCTCCGGGCCGCCGACGACGCCGGTGTACGCGGCGACGGCGGTGTTCCCCCGGGGAGGCGACGAGGAGGTCCAGTCCGGCTGGCCGGCCACGGCGGAGCAGATCAGCGTTCTCCTCGAACAGGTAGCGGAAGGACCGGAGGGGACGGGGACGTATCTGGTGGGCTTTCTCGTGCCGGAACTGGCGGCGCCGCACCTGCGCGAGGGCGCCGAGATGCTCGTGATGGAAGGGCCGAAGGTAGTCGCGACCGCCCGCCTCACCGAGGTGCGGTGAGCCGGGCCGGGTCCTGTCCGGGCGCGGGAGGCCGCGGGGCGGTGAGGCTGGCCGACGTGATCCGGAGGGTCACCTGATGGGGATGTGCAACTTCCTGGACGCGGACATGACGTGCTCGCGGTGCGGCGAGCAGTGCACGGCGGAGATCGAGTTCAGGTTCGGCCTGCTCGACCTCCGCCGGTACGCGGTCGGCGACGCCGTCGACTGGGGCGAGAAGGGCCTGCGCCACCCCCGGACCCGGCCCCCGGACGGCAACTACGCCGACGAGGGATACGCCGAGTGCCAGCGCTGCCGCAAGGACTACTTCGTGCTCATCCGGGTCGAGGAGGACCGGATCGTCTCGGTCGAGGTGGACCCGACCAAGCCTGGTCACCTCACGTAGCCTCCGCGGGATCACCCCGCACGCTCGCCGGATCAACCACCACCGCCCAGACCGTCTTGCCGATCTCACGCTCCGCCACCCCCCACCGGTCCGCGACGTGCTCAACCAAGTGCAGCCCGAAGCCGCCGTCGTCATTCGGCACTCGCGGTACCGGCCGCACGTCGGAGGCGTCGTGCACCTCGATACGCACCCCGCCGTCCTGCCGGACAAACCGAGTCAGGATTTCCCGCCCCGGCGACACACGAGCATGCACGACCGCGTTCGTGACCAGTTCCGAGAGCACCAACACCGCTGACCCCTCAATCCCGGCCAGCCCTCACCCGGCCAACGCCTTACGCAACTGCGCGCGCGCCAGCGCCACACACCGGCGATGCCGCCGCCACTGCCACGTGATCACCGATTCAACGGGGGAACCCGGCGGGTGGGTCAAGGGATCAGACATCGTGCATCGCCTCATAGACGGGGTTTGGACGGAGCGCCGCCGTGAGCCGACGCCCAGGAGTAGCGTTGCCAACACGCTCGACGGGGCATGGGACTTGCGTGTCCACTGCTGTCCGCTCCTCAGCGGACACCTCAGCGGGCAGGAGGGCTCGCTATGGAGGAGACATTCGGGCAGGCTCTACGGCGCCTGCGTGGCAGCCGCTCTCTGCGTGCGGTGGCCCACTCGCCCATTGCAGCAAGAGCTACGTAGGGGATCTTGAGGGCGGGCGAAAGGCGCCCTCACGGGCGATTGCCGCATCACTCGACCGGGCCGTCAATGCTCAGGGTGTGGCGCGCTCGTGGGCAGCCGTCCAGCGTGGCCGGCCATGGTTCTGGCTGGCAAGCTCAACCGGGTTCTCCATCGTGACTTCCCTGAATCTCGCCAAACCTCTGAGTATCATGCCCGCTACATTGAGGCGACCAGCCGCCTGACCGGCCAGACGTCATAGCTGTCTACCGCTCCCAGGGGTCGTGAATGAACAGTGAAGATTTCACCGCCGAACAGGTCGGCGGTATCACGGAGTTCGTAGATATCGAAGCACTCCCACCCGAGGATATGCCAACCGCTCACCTCATCTTCGGAAGTAACCAACCTCAACCCGTTGCGATCGTCGCTGAAAGATATCATCAAGGACTTGCGCCATTTATTATCGCGACCGGCGGAGTGAATCGGCACAATGGGATCATTGAAGGACGAGAGTTCCGTAGACTCCTCATCGACCGCGGTGTTCCCGGTGAGGTAATTCGATGCGAGGACGGATCCGTCAACACGTGGCAGAATGTCGAACTTGCTCTACCGTACTTGCGGGAGGCTCTGAAATCCGGATTGCGAATCACGGCCGTCGGCAAGTGGTATCACCGCCGCACCATTCACAGCCTCGCCACCCTTCTCCCTGATATCGGCGTCTTCTATGGCGTCTCATGGGATCCAGTTTATGCGGGCCAGGCGGTCACTCGTGCTGGCTGGCTGGGCATTCCAGATGGCAAGCGCAGAGTTATCCGTGAATGGAAGGAAGTGTCACGCCGCGTCGCTGACGGCAGCTTCAAAGAGGCAACCCTCGCCGAAGGAGCGTGGCGTTGCTGAACTTGGCGCCACGACAATGCAGCAGTGGCCTAACATGAATCATGCCCGTCGATCCCGCGCTGCTCTTCGGCTTCCTGGCTCTGTCCGCGCTGCTCTCGGCCATCCCCGGGCCCTCGGTGATCCTGGCCACCGGCCGCGCGATCGTGCGGGGCCGCGCCGAGGCCATGTGGATCGTGCTGGGGAACGCGCTGGGCGGGCTCGTGCTCCTCGGGTTGGTC
This sequence comes from Streptomyces sp. CNP082, assembly GCF_059570535.1. Classification (NCBI taxonomy): domain Bacteria; kingdom Bacillati; phylum Actinomycetota; class Actinomycetes; order Kitasatosporales; family Streptomycetaceae; genus Streptomyces; species Streptomyces sp. CNP082. The sequence goes on along the minus strand of NZ_JCANSZ010000017.1, from coordinate 125,522 downwards.
ATAGCCGGGCTGGGGGCCGTGGTGGTAGCGTCCGCGGCGCTCTTCATGGTCGTGAAGATCCTGGGCGCGGTCTATCTCTTCTGGCTCGGGCTGTGCGCACTCCTGGCCGCCTGGCGGACCTCACCGGCCGACGTGGACGGCGTAGTGGGCGAGGCTCCCCAAAGCACGAGGTACGGCCAGCTTCGTGAGGGGTTCCTCGTGGGGGTGAGCAACCCCAAGAGCATCGCCTCGCTCATGGCCGTCCTCCCTCAGTTCGTCGATCCGGCCCAGGCCGCCCCGGTGAACGTCGCCGTGACAAATGCGCTGCAACCGGCCCTCAAGACCGGGGCAAATCGCCCACGCTGCCCGAGTTTTGCTCACCCAGACGCCGCGGGGGTGTCGGACACGTCCCCGGTTCCGGGTAGGTCGTCTTGATCGTCTGCCAGCGTTCCGCCTGGGGTGCGGTCAGCCGGCCGCGTAGTTCGGCGAGTTTCAGCAGGTTCGCCTCCGCGCCCTGGGCCAGCGTCTGCGCCTCGCCCAGGTAGTGGTCGTCGATCAGCGCCTCCACCTCGTCGTCGGTCATCACGGGCATGATCCGCTCGGCGAGCTTGTTGGTGTTGCGGTACGAGCCCTGCAGCCTGAACGGCGGTTCCGTGCGGGCGGCGTCGGACTGGGCCGCGGAGGCGATGTAGGCCGCGTTGACCTTGAGGACTGTGTCCCTGACGTGCAGCAGTCGGCGCAGCACGCCGAGGATCTGGTCCAGTTCTGCCGTCGTGTACGGGTGGACGAGGCGGTCGGTGCGGGCCGCCGGGTCGCCGTGGGCGAGGCGGACCAGCAGGTCGGTGTCGGCGCGTTCGCGGGAGGCGAGGGGGGCCAGTACGGGGTGGGAGGTGAGTGCGTTCTCGATGTGGCTGAGGGCGAACAACTGCTCCTTGCCGGACAGGACGTCGCCGAGGTTCCACACGTCGGCGCGGTTGGCGAGCATGTCCGGCACCCGGAAGCGGGCCCCGGACTCGGTGAACGGGTTGCCCGCCATGCACACCGCGAAGCGCTTGCCGCGCAGGTCGAAGACGCGCGAGGAGCCGTCCCACACGCCTTCCATGCGGCGCTGGGCGTCGCACAGGGAGACGAACCGCTGCAGCAGCTCCGGCGACGTGTGCTGGATGTCGTCGAGGTAGAGGAGGGTGTTGTTGCCCATGGCGAGGGCGAAGTTGATTTTCTCGATCTCCCGGCGGGCGGCGGCGTCCGGGGCCGCGGCCGGGTCGAGGGAGGTGGTGCCGCTGCCCAGCGTGGGGCCGTCGACCTTGACGAAGACCAGCCCGAGCCGGGCGGCGACGTACTCCATCAGCGACGTCTTGCCGTAGCCGGGCGGTGAGAGCAGGAGCAGCAGGCCCTGGCTGTCGGTGCGGCGTGCGCCGGACTCGCCGCCGGCGGCGCCGAGTTGCTTGGCGAGGTTGTCGCCGATCAGCGGCAGGTACACCTCGTCCAGGAGGCGGTTGCGGACGAACGTCGGCATCACCCGGGGCCGGTACGCGTCCAGGCGCAGCCGCTCGCGCTCGGCGCCGACGAGGGCGGTCCGGCGGCGGGTGTACGCCCGGTAGGCGGGGACGCGCACCTCGCGGAACTCGGCGGTGCGGGAGAGGAATTCGTCGATGCGTACCGTGAGCCGGCCGCCGTCGATGCGGCGGTGGGTGCCGAGCAGCCCTGCTACGGCCGTCTCGGTGCCGGCGTCGGAGTCCTGCCGGGTCACGTCGTCGCCGGTGACCTCCGCGGCGACGGCCTCCGCGAGGCAGGAGGCGTCGGCGCCCGTGCCGGTCGCGTACGCGCCGAGCCAGGCGGCGGCCAACTGGCGGCGGGCGGCGGGGTCGCCGGCGAGGGCGTCGAGGTCGCGCTCGTACTCCTTGGCGGCGTCCGGGCCGAGCGCGTCGCGGAAGCCGGTGCGCAGGGCGCGGGCGGCGGGGCTGGTGACGAACGCGGGCGTGTCCGCCGCGGCGGCCAGCTCTTCGAAGAGGTACGTGCCGACGGCGGCGGACTCCGTGGGCGACGCCGGGCAGGGGAGTCCCGCCGCGGCGAGGAACTCCGCCGCCCGGGCCGCCAGTTCCGCCGACAGCTCCGCCACCGCCCCGTCGAGGCCGAAGGCCGCCCGCGCGCGGGCCAGCGACCGGGCCCGCGTCGCCCAGCCGGCGCGCTCCTGGTCCCCGGCCCCGTACGCCCAGAACAACTGCGCCGCCGCCCGGACCTCCGGGGTGAACCGCAGCAGGCCGCACGCCTCGTGCAGCCGCAGCAGCGCGCCGAGGATCGCCGCCGCGTCCCGGTCGTGGACGCCGCGGTCGTATCCCTCGTCGTAGGCCGCCTCCGCGGACTGCCGCGCCAGCTCCGCCAGCCCGGCCCCGGCCCCGGCCCCGGCCCCGCTCCCGGCCCCGCTCCCGGCCCCGCTCCCGGCCCCGCTCCCGGCCCCGTCCCCGGCCGCCGCCGCGAGCTGCGCCGCCGGGGTGCCGGCGAGCAGTCGCGCCGCCAGGTACTCGCCCCGGTAGACCGCCGGCGACTCGGAGACCAGCGGCTGGTCCCAGAAGGCCCGGGTGTCCGCGAAGGCGGGATCCGCCACCGGCGCCCGGTAGTCCGTGCCGGTGATCACGAACACCGGCTCCCCGTCCTGCGGCACGAGCGTCAGCTCGGCGGGCCGGGGGTTGACGGCGAACCGGTGCCGCCCCAGCCGCAGCGTGCCCTGCTCGTCGTAGAGGTCGGTGCGGTCGCGCAGGGCGCGTACCGCCTCCTGGCGGGCGGCCTTGAGCCGCGCCTGAAGCTCCTCGGCGCGCACCGTGTCGCCGAGGGTGCGCAACTCGTCCGCGGTGGTACGGACCTTGGCGACCAGCGGGTCGGAGGCGAAGAAGGTGTGGACGTCGTCCGCGTTCTGAAGGGCCGCGGCCCGGCGGGAGACGGTGCCGAGGATCCGTTCTGCGGACCGCGCCAGCCGGTCGGCGTGCCGGGCTCGTTCGTCGAGCTGCGCCTGCTTGCGGGCGGAGAACGCCTCGTAGACCTCCTCGCGCCGCGCGGCGATCTGCTCGGCGAAGTCCTCCAGGGAGCCGAACTTCGCCTCCAGGTCCTCCAGCCGCAGCATGAGCCTGCCGAGCTGGTCGTCGCACTCCTCCGGCGTGCCGGCCGCGGCCAGGCCGCCGGTCACCGCCTGGCCCAGCAGCGCGAACTCGGCGGCGAACTCGGCCCTGCCCTCCCGCTCGGCCAGCTCGCGGCGGCGGGCGTCCAGCCGGGCGCGGGCCCGGTTGACGGCGCCGAGCACCTCGCCGATACGGGCGAGGATCGAGGTCCGTACGGTCGCGTCCGCCAGGTCGAGCGTGCCGACGACCTCGGTGACGGCCTGCAGCGCCCCGGCCTGCTCGTCGATACGCTCCGCGACCGGTGCCGCCGCCGCGGCCGTCGCCACCGCGCCGGCCTCGTCGGCCAGCTCGCCGGCGGCCTCGCGGGCGGCGTCGAAGGCCGTCTCCTCGGCGAGGAACGCGACCGCGCGGCGGCCGGTGGCCGACAGCGACTCGGCCAGTTGCGCGTCGAGTTCGCCGATGCGGCCGAGGTCGGCGTAGCGCTGCTCGCGCAGCGTGTCCAGGCGGCCCTGGGAGCGGCGGAGTCCGGCGAGCCTGCGCACCCAGCCCTCGGCGGAGTCCGGGGCGGTGCCCCGGGCCCGGCGCACCTGGCCGGTGATCCGCTCGGCGGCCTCGTCGATGGCCGCGGCGGCCTGGGCGCGCAGCTCCTCGACCCGCTCGAACTCGTCGATGACCTGCTCGGCGGTGCTGCGGACGGTCTCCAGCGGTGCGGCGAGCCCGCCGGAGACCGCCTCGCCCAGCCAGTGGTGGTTGTCGGCGACGCGGGTCGCGGCGGCGACGATGGCCTCGAAGACGGCGCCGTTCGGCTCCATCCCGTCGGCCATCCGTGCCACCGACAGGCAGTCGGAGACCGCGCGGACGAGTTCGGCGTTGCCGATACGGGCCAGGGGGCCGCCGCCGGCGGACTGGGCCGCGGCGTGCGCGTCGGAGACGTACGGGGTCTGCCAGACCTGCACCGGGTGCACCCGGGTCGGCTCGCTGCCGGCCGCCGTCCTGAAGGCGATCATCGTGCCGTCGTCGAAGAGCGACCAGCCGTGCGTCTGCCAGAGGGTGGTGACGTCCTTGCGGATCACGTTGTACGGCAGCAGCAGGGTCCGGCCCTCGGCGCGGGCGTGGAAGACGTACAGGACGTCCTCGCCGTTCGGGGAGCGGACGACGCCCTGGTACTCCAGATCCTTCGTCTCCGTGTCGAAGGTCCGCGCGGCGCTGCCGGCGGGGACGTCGGCGAGGTAGTAGCCGCCGGGGAAGATCACGCCCTGCTCCTCGGGCAGCCGGCGGCACGCCTGGCCGAGGCCGTCGAGGCGGACGACTTCCCGGGAGCGGGTGTTGTAGACGAGGTGGCGGCGGTCCTTCTCGTTGTACGGGAGGATCCGCAGCAGCACCAGCGGGCCCACGACGGCGTACTCGATCTCGGCGTCGGCCAGCGACTGCAGCGGCTCGTCCACGGGCTCGCTGTAGACGCCCTCGCCGGTGTCGGTGCTGTCCTCGACCTTGAGGGTCAGGGTGCCGCCGATGCACTCGACGAAGACCAGGCCGCGGATGGAGACGTGCGGGTGGCGGCCCTGGACGTGGTCGGCGCGGGTGGTGGCCGTCCACTCGAAGTCGTGGGCGGGCGGGAAGACGTGGTCGCGCTCGCCGCGGTCGTCCACGTAGGCGACGGTGCCGTCCGGCGCGATGCGCCAGCGCAGCACGCGGATGTCGGTGAGCGCGTTCCCGGTCTGGAAGACGGCGAGGAGGTGGGAGCGGGCCAGGCGGAGCTGGAGGAGCTGGGTCTCGCGGTAGTAGCGGTACAGCTCGGCGAAGTCCCGGCGGAAGGCGGGGTCGTCGAGCAGGCCGGGGACGGCGTCCTGGGGCGCGGCGTGGAACCGTATCGCCGCGCCGTCGCCGCCGTCCGCGCCGTCCGCGCCGTCTTCGCTGTCCGCGGTGAACTCGAAGCGGTGCAGCGAGAACACGTCGCCGACGTCGGTCTCGGGCTTGAGGCCGAGATGGACGTTGTAGCCGAACAGCAGCGCGCCGCCGACCTGCACGATGTCGCGGGGCACGCAGTTGTGCTCGGTCCTGATGCGCTCGGTGCCGGCCAGCCGCGCCTCGGCGCCGCCGAACTCCTCGATACGGCGGGCGTTGAGCGCCTCCGCGCCGCGGGCCAGCTCCCCGGCGGCGGCGTGCAGCCGGTCGCGCAGCACCTCGTACGTGCCGGCCGCGACGGCGTCCGCGCCCCCGGGCGCCTCCGGGCCGCCGGGCGCCTCCGGCGGGGAGGTCTGCACCTCGTGCTCCACGTCGTCCTCCACCTCGATCTCGTCGTGCCCGTCGTGCCCGTCGTGCCCGTCGTGCTCGTCCTGCCCCGTCGTTCCCGGGGCCCCGGCGTCCCCCGTCGCCGGCCCCGCCGTACGGGTACGGGGCCCGGCCCCGTACCCGTACCGGCTACTCCTTGACCTGCTGCGGCGCCCCGTTGACCAGCGCCGGGCCGACCAGCGACGCCGCCGGGAGGTCCGCCGCGCCGCTCTCCCGCGCCGCCTGAAGCAGCCCCGTCAGCGTCCCGGCGTGCGGGCCGCCCGCCGCGATGAGGCGGCTGAGCAGCCCGGCGACGCTCAGGTCCCGCAGGCCCGCCGCGCCGAGGCCGGCGGTCATCGCCGTCAGGTCCGACGTGAACGTGCTGTCGGACCGCAGCCACGGCCCCGCCATCGCCTGCACCGACGCGGAGCTGTCGACGAAGCCGTCCACGCTCTTGCCCATCGACACCGCGTTGACCAGCTTGTCGAAGAAGACGCTGTCCCCGCCGACGATGCTGATGTCCGCGTTCTCCAGGCCGGTGGCCAGCACCGTCGCCTGCGCCTCGGCTATCTGACGGCCCACGTCGACCTGCGCCATCCGGATGTCCTTCTCCGCCTCCAGCCGCAGCCGGTACTCCTCGTGCTCCCTGCTGGCCGCGTCCAGCGCGGCCATCGCCGCGGCCTTCTCGGTGATGCCCGCGGCCTCCGCGGCGAGCTTCTCCCGCAGCCCCTCGGCCCCGGCGAGCGCCTTGTCCCGCTCGACGTCGGCCTCGGCCTTGCCGACCTTGGCGATGGCCTCCGCGCTGCGCTCCTGCACCTGGGCGGCGGCAAGCCCCCCGGCGGCGGCGTCGGCCTGCTTGCCCTCGGCCAGCCGGATGGCCGCCTCCGCGTCCAGCTCGGCGGCCTTGCGCCGGGCCTGGGCCATCGTCAGTTCCTCGGCGGCGCGGTGGTCCGCCGCCTGCTCGGCCGCCTCGGCGGCCTTGATGTCCTTGACCAGCCGCTCCTGCGCCGCCGCCTCCGCGGCGATGATCAGCGCCTGGCGCTCGCGCTCGGCCTCCTCGACCGTACGCAGCTTCTTGATCTCCTCCTCCTGCTGCGCCACGGTCTTCTCCACCGCGATCCGCTCGCGTACGACGTCGGCGATGTCCCGCTTCTCGCCCTCGACCTCCCTGTCCTTGGCGATCCGGGACAGCTCGGTCGCCCGCTCCCGGGCGATGACCTCCAGCAGCCGGTCCTTCTCGATCTTCTCGTGCTCGATGGCGACGACCCGCTCGCGGTTGAGCTGGGCGACGGCGATCTCGCGCTCCCGGTTCTCGTTCTGGATGCCGAGGTGCTCCTCCGTCTTGAGGTGCGCGCTGTGCGCCTTGAGCCGCTCCTCGGCCTGCACCTTGGCGGTCTCGGCCTCCTCCCGCGCCCGTACGATCCCGACCTCGCGCTGCTGCTTCGCCTCGGCGTCGGCCTGGCGGCGCTCCAGTTCGAGGACCGCCTCGCGGGCCTCGACGTTCTTGCGGGTGATCTCCTTCTCCTCGTCGCGCCGCAGCTCGTTGGTGCGTACGTTCTCGACCGCGGTCAGCTCGGTGATCTTCCGGATGCCCTGGGCGTCGAGGATGTTCTGGGCGTCGAGCTGAGCCATCGGGGTCTGTTCCAGATAGTCGATGGCGGCGTCTTCGAGGCTGTAGCCGTTGAGGTCGGTCCCGATGACGCGGATGATCCGGTCGCGGAACTCGTCGCGCTTGGTGTAGAGGTCGGCGAAGTCGAGCTGCTTGCCGACGGTCTTGAGGGCCTCGGAGAACTTGGCGTTGAACAGCTCCTGCAGCGTGTCCTGGTCGCTGGCGCGCTCGGTGCCGATCGCCTGCGCCACCTTGACGACGTCCTCGACGGTCTTGTTGACCCGGACGAAGAACGAGATGCGGATGTCGGCGCGGATGTTGTCCTGGCAGATCAGCCCTTCCTTGCCGGTGCGCTCGATCTCCATGGTCTTCACGGAGATGTCCATGAGCTCGGCCTTGTGCAGCACCGGCAGCACGACCGTGCCGGTGAAGGTCACGTCGACCTTCCGCATCTTGGAGACGATCAGCGCGTGGCCCTGCCGCACCTTGCGGAACAGCCGGCTCACCGCGAACAGCAGCACGAGCCCGATGAGCAGGAGCACGGCAAGCAGCACGCCGAGTCCCGTGGTGATGGCGGTCATCAGTACTTCCTTCTCTACTTCTCTACGGTCTGGACGTGCGTGTCAGCCGAGGGAGCCGAGGGGGCCCGGAGCGTCGGGGACACCGTCGGCGGGCGCGACGCGGAAGAACTCGCCTTCGGCGTCGTAGTCGAAGATCAGGGCGCGGCTGCCGGCGGCGAGGCTGTTGCCGGCCTCGCCCCTGACCTGGATGGTCGCGCTGGAGCCGTCGGCCGCGGTCACCTCCGCCTGGCCGTACGCGGAGGTGACGGCCGAGGTGCGCACGACGCACATGCGGCCGATGAAGTCCCGGCGTCCGGCGGGCCTGCCGGTGGCGCCGAGGCGGCGCAGCGGGCGGGCCAGCAGCCAGGTGGCGTACCAGCCGGCGGCCAGCGCCAGTACGAAGCCGGCCGTCCGGGCGGGCCAGGCGAGCGCCGGGGGCGGCCCGGCGCCGTCGATGACGACTCCGGCCGCCAGCGCCGTGAACCAGGCCACCGCGACGACCAGCGACAGCACCACCGTCACCGGCACACCGCCGAGCCCCAGGGCGGCCGGCAGGACGGTGAACCCGCCCGCGGCCCCGTCGTGACCGGCAGGGCCGTCGGCGGTCACGTCGCCGCCCGCACCGGCGGCGTCACCGGCCATGCCGGTCACCGCGGCGAACAGCCAGTAGGCGATCACGACGAGCAGGGGGACGCTGAAGACGACGGCCGGAAAACCCAGCGCGGCGTCCGCGAAAGCACCCATTGTCGCCCCCTCCACCGAACCGGGCGGGGCACTTCCGCCTCCGGCGCCGGCGGAACTCAGCGTGCCACTTGGCTCGTTGGGATTCACTGCCTGGTTCCGGCAGTCTTTCCGTACCGCCGCTGCGCGGTCACGGTGGGTCAGTTCGCGTGTGGGGCAGGGTGGGGGAGGGGGTCGGGGGCGGCGTAGAACTCGGCGTGCGAGTCTGCTCGTTGGGGGTCATTGCCTGGTTCCGGCAGTTTTCCCGCGCCGCGGTTGCACGGATGCGGTAGGGGAGCGGGTCAGCGCGGGGTGATCACCACCGTCACCGTGCGGTTCTTCGCGTCCTCGTCGTACGGGGCGTCGCGCTGGTCCGCGCTCGACGTCGTGAACGCCGTGAGGGGTTTGCCGCTCGCGGCGGAGAGTTCGCGGGCCGCGATGAGGGCGCGCCAGAGGGCGACCACCGAGCCGCCACTGCGCGGCGCGTCGGGGACGGTGGCGGCGTGGCCGTGGATGGCGATGCGGGCGTCCACCGGCGCCAGGCGCTCGCCCAGGGCCGCGAGCCGGGCGGCGCCCGCGTCGGTCAGCTCCGCGCCTTCGGAGAAGACGCCCTCGGTGAAGACCACCTCCACCGACCGGCCCTGTGCCTGCGGGCGGAGGCCGGGGGAGCGGAGCGTACGCGCCAGCTCCCGGGCCGTTTCCTCGCCGCGTGCGGCCTCCTGCGTGCGCTGTGTCTCCTGCGCCGCCGCCAGCTCCTTGCGTACGCGCTCCTCGATCTGCTGCTCCGTCGCCGCCGCCGTCGTCTCCGTCTCCGTACGAGACGACCCCTGCTCGCCTCCGGTCAGCGCCACCGTTCCCGTCGCCACCACCGCCACCGCGCACACCGCCGCCACCGCGGCCGTACGGGTCCGGTGGCGGGCCAGGGACGCCCGGGGGCCGTCCGCGGTGAGGCGGGCGATGCGGGCCAGGCCCGCGGTGGCGGCGGGGTCGTCGGGGTGGCGGGCCTGGACGCGGCGCCAGTACGTGGCCGCCGCGTCCAGCTCGCCGCGCTGGGCGTGGACGCGGGCGAACAGGTCCAGGACGTCGCGGCGTTCGCCCACCGACCGGGCGTCGCGGGCCTCCGCCGTACGCAGGAGGCGCAGCGCCTCGTCCAGGTTGCCGGCCCGCGCCGCCGCGCGGACGCGCGCCACGAGCAGGGCCGCCCGCAACGCGCCCGCCGCCCCGGCCCCGCCTGCCGCGGCACCGGCCTCCGCTGCCGTACGGCCGCCCGCCCCCGTGCCCCCGTCCGCCGCCGAGCCGTCACCCTGCGCCGTAGCGCCGCCGCCTGCCGTGCCCGCGTCTGCCGCCGCACTGGCTCCGCCTGCCGCCGCACCGGGTCCCGCTCCCATGCCGCCGCCGTCCGCCGTGCCGCCCGCCGTCGTGCTCGTGTCCGTGCTCACCTGACCCCGCCCTCCTTCCTGTCCACCACGTCCCCGACGTCCGGCGGCAGCAGCCGCCGCAGCCGCTGGTTCACCCCCGGGAGCGCCCCCCGGTCGCCCGCCGCCATGGCCCTCCGGCCGTCGCGGATCGCCGCGTCGGCCTGGCTGCGCGGATGCATCTGGTCGCGCATCTCCACCAGCGCGTTGAACACCACGAAGTCCCACTCGTCAGTCCGCCGCAGCAGCTCCACCTGGAAGTCCTCCGCCCGCTTCACCAGCTTCCGCAGGTCCGCCGGCGTCGCCTCCGCGCCCAGCGCGCTCGCGCGCTGGCGCAGGTTCTCCAGCTCCCGCCGGTCCGCCGGGGTGCCGCCGACCTGCTGGATGATGTCCTCGCACGCGCCGAGCACGTCCCACAGCCGGCGTTCGAGACCGGGGATCTCGATGGCCTCCTCGATGTCGTCGAGTTCGGCCTCCAGGTCGCGCATCCGGCGGTCGCTGGTCACCGCCGCGCCCGTGTCGACGCCCGCGGCGTCCACCTCCCTGCCGAGCTGCGTGAGCGGGCGGTGCTCCTCCAGCTTCTCCAGCCGGGTCCTGGCCTGTTCGGCGTGCTCGGACTCCGCGTCGTCCTTCAGACCGCGTACGCGCTGCTCCAGGCGGCGCAGCCGGCCGGCCAGCTCCTGCTGGTCCGGCGCGAGGAGTTCGGTGCGGTTGATGGTCGCCTCGAACTGCTGCTGGACCAGCGGGATGTGGGCGGTCGCCAGCGCCTCCCTGCTGCTCGCCTCGATCTCGAACGTCACCTCCACCTCGCTCTCCGCCGGCAGGTCGATACGGACGTCACCGGGCCGGATCTCCAACTGCCCCACGCGCGTGTTGCGTTCGGCGCGCGGCCGTTCGCCCTCCAGCAGCGGGATGCGGATCACCGCGTCCGGCTCGGAGCGGTGCAGCGGGATCGTGGTGCGGTAGATCTTCGTCACCATGGCCGGCAGCGTCGTGCCCTTGCGCAGCAGCGGGTCGAACGAGCCGTCGGCCCTGCCGATGCCGAGGGTGCCCGTCAGCACCGCCTCGCCGGGGACGACCTTCGCGTGCGTGATCGACAGGCTGTCGCCGGCGAGCCGCTGGCGCGTACCGGAGGCGCCGGTCAGCTCGACGGTGAAGCGGGACGTGGTCCCGGCGGTGAGGGCGACCTCGGTGTAGAAGGTGCCGTCCCGGGTGAGCGCGGTACGGGGCCCGCGGAACGCCGGCCGGCCGTCGGGGTTGCTGAGCACGACCGCGTACCGGGTGAGGTCCACGGCGCTGCCGCTGGTCACCCTGCCGGACACCGGGATGTCCGTGGTGTCGACGGTCTGGGTGGGGTAGTTCAGCTCGACCGCGAACTCGCCCGGGGCCGCGGCCCGCACCTTCCGCGGGCGCCGTACGGTACGGGCGAACGCCGCCGCGCCGCGGGCCACCACGGTCGTCGGGTCCTGGCTGTGGTCCACGGCGATGCCGAGCCCCGTGTCCGGGTCGGTGAGCAGGGCGCGCAGCCCGGGGCTGAGCGTCGAGCCGCCGGCCAGGAGCAGCCGGTCGATGTGGTCGGGGCGCAGCGCGCTCTCGGCCAGCGCGTCCCGGCAGAGTTTGATCGCGCGGGTGTAGAAGGGCAGCGCGAGGTCGTCGAGCGCGTCGCGGGTCAGCGTGTACTCGAAGGGCTGCTTGTTCCCGTCGGCGTCCAGCAGGTCGAAGCCCAGCTCGACCTTGGTCGTACGGGACAGCGCGATCTTCGCGTCCTCCGCCTCCACCTTGAGCTTGGCGAAGTTGCCCAGCCAGCGGTCGTTGCCGCGGGTGAAGTCCGGCAGCCCCAGCTCGCGGCGGACGGCGGGCGCCAGCAGGTCGTCGACGATCGCCCAGTCGATGAGCTTCCCGCCCAGGTACGGGTCGCCCGCGTGCTGGATCAGTTGCAGCTCGCCGTCGCGCTTGCTCATCACCGCGGCGTCGAACGTCCCGCCGCCGAGGTCGAAGACCATCCAGTGGGCGGACTCCGCGGTGTCCTGCACGCCGTACGCGATGGCCGCGGCGGTCGGCTCCTGCACCAGCGGGCAGTGCTCGCTGAGGCCGGCCAGGGCGGCGGCCTCGGAGGTGGCGTTGTTCTGGTTGAGGGCGAAGGCCGCGGGCACGGTGATCACCGCGGCCTCAAGCTCGGTCTCGGAGTCGTGCGCGGCGTCCTGCCGCAGCGACTTCAGCACCTCCGCGGACAACTGCTCGGGCGTCAGCGAAAGACCGGCGCGCTGGAACCGGCGCGCCGCCCCCGCCACCCCCATCTCCAGCTTGAACTCGGCGTGTGCGTCGGCCGGATCGGACTCCGTACGCTCCCGCGCGCGCCTGCCGACGTGCACGATGTCGCTCTTGGGGATCCACACCGCGGAGGGGGTGGTGTCCCAGCCGTCGTTGTTCTTGACGACGCGCACGCCGCCGTCCTCCGCCACCGCGATCGCGCTGTTGGTGGTGCCGAGGTCGATGCCGTAGTCGATGGTCTCGCTCACGCCGGGGTCTCCTTGGTCGTCTCTGCACCGGGGGTCTGCGGGGGCCTGCCGACGATGACCTGGCCCATCTGGATGCGCCGGCCGCGGAAGTAGACGGACGGCCGTACGGTCTCCAGCACGACCTCGCGGGTCAGCTCCGGCTCGTCCTGGAAGACCAGCGCCTCCAGGGAGAGCCCGGAGTCGAACGGCTCGCCGTCGTGCTCCTGGATCTCCAGCCCGTCGTCGGCGAGCGCCTGGCGGCTCGCGCGCACCTGGAGCCGGACCTGCCGCAGGTCGGCAGGGGACAGCGAACCGGCGTCCTGGTCGAGCTTGCGCAGCGCGCGCCAGAGGCCGGTGGCCGCGCCCACCAGGGCTCCGGAACCGGCGCCGGTGGCCGCGGTGTCGGCCCCGCCCGCCCCGGCGTCCCCGCCGGATCCGGCGGCGTTGGCTGCTTCGGCTGTGTCGGCCGTGTCGGCTGCTTCGGTGCCGGCCGCCGCCGGGAGAGCGGCCCGCGCCAGCGCCTCCGCCGCCTCGACCTCCGCCAGGACGTCCGCGGCCCACGCCGTCTGGGCCGGGCCGAGCAGCGGCGGCGGTACGCGGAACTCAGGCGGCTGGCGCCACTGTCCGAGCGCGGCGCGCAGGCGCCCTCTCGCCCGGTGGCGGGCGTGCTGTGTCATCGGAGCCCTTCCCTGGGTGGCGTACGGATTCATGACGCGAACATCCCCGCGAGGACGAACCCGCCGACGATGATCCCGACCGCCCAGGCCGCGCCCGCCGTCAGCCCCGCGACGATGCCGCCGGCGATCACCGCCAGGATCCATACGCAGGACAGGCACTCACTGGGCTTCATCTTCACGTCCCCCGCCGGGCGGCCGAGCCGGACGGACGTCAGGTTCTGGTCGATCTGCGCCTGGTCCCGGTCGGGGGCGATCCTGCTCGCGGTCTCCATCACCTCGATGAGCCTGGTCCGGAACGGCCGGTGCTGGCCCGCCTCGCAGATCCCGAGCGCGACGTTGTTCAGCGCCACGGTGACCGTGTGCGCCATCTCCTCGGACCGCGACTCGGAGACGAACGTCTCCAGCGACTCGAACTCCGCGTACGCGGGCAGCAGCCGGTCCTCCAGGGTCGCGAGGGCGTCCGCGTGCCGGCCCGCCTCCTGCCGCTCACCGGCGGTCCGCACGGCGTCGTTCACCCGCTCGACCGCCTCGTCGACGGTGTCCTCGAAGACGTCGGGCAGCGGCCCCGCGAAGACCGGGTGGCCCGTCCACTCGGCGCAGACCTCCGCCAGCCGCGGCCGGACGGACCGGTCGCCGGCGAGTTCGGCGAACGGGGAGAGCAGCAGCCGGGGGACGCCGTCCAGGAAGTCGTCCGGGGAGTAGTCGTCGAGCCGCGGGTCGGCCAGGGCGGACATGCGGTGGGCGATGTGGCCGCGCAGGCGGGGGTTGTCCAGCAGCGCCGCCCAGCGCGTCGCGGCGGCGCGCCAGAGCCGGGCGTGCTCGCCCCCGGTCAGCGGGCGCGGGCCGGCGGCCTCCGCCTCGATGGCCTGGCTGTGCGCGCGTACGGCCTCGTCGTGCCGGTCGTGCATCAAGGGGGTGCAGTCGCAGCCGAGGTCGGCGTCCCGCCAGTACCACAGCAGCTCGTCCACGAGCCGGCGCCGCGGGTCCTGGAACTCCTCGAAGGCGAGCCGGACCTCCTCCTTGCGGTGCCCGCCGCGCACGGGCGAGTCGGCGTCGCCCGGCCAGGTCTCCTCGACTGCCAGCCGGGCGTCCAGGCGCTGCCGGTGCCGCCGTACCGCACGGCCCTGGGCGTCCACGGGCAGTCCGGTGACGGCGAAGATGTTCCTGCGGTACAGCCGCAGACCCGCCAGGTCCGCGAAGCGGGCCGGGGACTCCTTCACTGGATGACTCCTCTGCGCCAGGTCGTGAGCCGGGTCAGATGCCGTTCCCGCAGGCGGGGGTGGCGGCTGAGGGCTTCTTCGAGTCGGTCGGCCGCGTCCGCCAGGCGGCCGGGGACGCGGGAGAGTGCGAGGGCGGTGCGGACGAGTTCGTCGGCGGGCGGGACGGGCGCTTCGTGCGCTTCGTGCGCTTCGGGCGCGGCCGGAGGCGCGGTGCGCGGCGCGTCCGCGGGCGGTGCGTCCGCGTTCGGCGGTGCGGCGGGCGGGGGTGCCGCGGGCGGCGGTGCCGTGGGCAGGGGCACCGGCTGGTCCGGGGCCAGAGCGCGTTCCGCCACCTCGCGCATCGCCGGCCGCTCGGCCGGGTCGACGCGCAGCATGTCCGCGATCAGCCACTCCAGCCCGGCGTCCGCGTCGTCGTTGAAGTCGCCCGGCGGGCGCAGCGGGTGCTCGAACCGCTCCGGCGAGAACGCCCGCGCCGGGTCGTCCGCGTCGTACGGGAAGCGGTTCGTGAGCAGGTAGTACACGATCGTGCCCAGCGCCCACACGTCTCCGGCGGACGAGTAGCCGCGCCCGCGGATCAGCACCTCGGGCGGCATGTACGCGACCGTGCCCTGAGCGCTCGCCGCCCGCGTCACCGGGTCGGTCTCCCGCGCCAGGCCGAAGTCGCTCACCTTGACGCGCAGTCCGGACTCGTCGTACGCGACGAGCACGTTGGCCAGCGTCAAGTCCCGGTGCACGACCGGCTGCTGCCGCTCGTGGGCGACGGACAGCCCGTCGGCCGCCTGCCGCAGCACGGCGGTGACCTGGGGGACGGGGACGACGCCGCCGTGGCTCTCGACCAGCCGCTGCAGGCTGCCCCCGGCCACGTACTCCATGGTGAAGTAGCCGCGCATGCCCTGGGCGGTGTCCACCGTGCCGGCGTCGAACACCCGGATGATGCTGGGGTGGCCGAGGGTGGAGAGGATCCGCGCCTCGTCGAGCCTGCTGAAGTTGGCGCCGAGGGAGGCGCCGTGCTTGAAGAGCTTGAGGGCCTGCCAGC
The DNA here is from genome assembly GCF_059570535.1 of Streptomyces sp. CNP082. NCBI lineage: Bacteria > Bacillati > Actinomycetota > Actinomycetes > Kitasatosporales > Streptomycetaceae > Streptomyces > Streptomyces sp. CNP082. Next base: position 110,424 of record NZ_JCANSZ010000017.1, on the reverse strand, counting down.
CGAGCACGTGGTGGCGTACGCGGTACACCTCGGCGAACGCGCCCTCGCCCAGCCTGCGGTCCACCACCAGGCCGTCGTGGACCCGCTGCCCCTGCGCGAGCAGGGGTTCCCGCGCGCCGGCCGCGCCGCCCGCCGTCCGGTTCTCCGCCATCGGCGCGCTCCCCCCTCTCCCCCTGTCCGGTTGCGGCCGTGGGCCCCGGCCACGGTGCGGCCGGTGCCGGGCGGCCCATCGGAATCGTTGTATCCCCGGGGGCCCGGGACCCCTCCCGCGCCGGGGCGGAGGGGGCAGGGGGGCGGGGTGTGGCGGAGGCGGGGCGGAGGCACGGTGGAACACCTGCCGGCGAGTGGCCGGCGGCACCGCTTCGGGGGGATCTGGCCGCTTGCTGCGCGTGCAGATGCAGGTTTATGACAGCTTCGGGCCTCCCCGGCCGCGGTGTACGGGGATAGCGTCGCGGGCGTCCTTACGACCCCCTTCAGGACACAGGTGGCTCGCATGCCGACCCCGCTCCCGCCCCCACCCCCGCAGACAGCCCCCGCGTGCGGCTCCCCCCGCCCCCGGCGGCGCCGGTGAGCGCGGGTGAGGCGGCGGGGTACGCGCTGCCGCCGTAGCCGGCGCACGAGGGACTGCTGCGCGCGGTTCGGGGTGGACACGGGGCTACTCCGGTCCGCGCGCAGCGGGCGGGGAAGGACCCGGACCGGGTCATCCCGCTCGCCGGTCCCGGGGAGCGCCGGACCGCACTCACCCGGCCGGCAGGCGGACCGCCCGCACCGCGGCCCGCCTGCGGGGGAACCGGAGCGGATCAGGCTGCGGCCGGTGCCGCACCACGGCTGTGCGGGCCGGCCGGTGGAGAGCCGACCGCGGTCACACCCACCCGCGTTCACGGGCGAGCAGCGCGCCCTGCGCCCGTGTGGAGGCGCCGAGTACCCGCAGCACGTCGGCGACGTGCCGGCGGTACGTGCGTACGGAGACACCCAGATCCCGCGCCCCGGTCTCGTCCTTGCCCACCTCGCACATCATCCGCAGCACCCGCAGCTCCGCCTCCGACAGCTCCGCTTCCGGCTCCCCGGGCTTGCACAGCTCGACGGAGACGTCCTCCGCCTCCTCCCACACCTTCTCGAAGAGCCCCGACAGCGTGCTGACCAGCCCCTGTCCCCGTACCATCAGCGTGCCGGCGCCGTGGTGCTCCGGGTCCTTGGGCATGAGGGCGACCCGCCTGTCGTACACGGCGAGCTGGTCCGTGATCTTCTCGACCACCCGCACCTCGCCGCCCCGGGCCAGCAACTCCCGCACGTGCCCGGCGACCCGCTGATGCCGCAGCGTGGCCGCGGGCAGCACCAGCCGCCGCCGCACCCCGCGCTTGAGCGCCCGCCACTCCAAGGTGCGCCGGTTCAGAATCTCTTCGTTCATCAGGTGGTACCCGGGCTCGACGGAGGCGATCTCCTCCCGCGCGAAGAAGACCAGCTCCTCCAGCCGGTTGCTCAGGACCGCGCGGTCGTCTATTTCCTCCACCCCGTGCTCCCCGCCGTAGGCGCCGCCTGCGGGGCCGCCGTCCGCCGGGGTCGCCGTGCACTCCGCGCGCAGCGCGGTCAGTACCTGCCGGCTCTGGGTGAGGCGTTGGATCTCCTGGTACATCTCACGCAGCCGCATCTCGGTGAGCCGTGCCACGACCTGCTCCGGATCGACGGGAATGAAGAATTCCGGCCGATCCCCGGGTCTGAGCAGCCGCAGCCGGACCAGGCGGGTCATGGCCCGTTCCTTTTCCTGCCGGGAGAGGCCGAGCTTCACGTGGACGCCTGCTGAACTGGAGTCGGGGTGGCGGAGGAAATGCCGGTAAAGCCGCTCTTCCGCGGGGGAGACCCCGAAAACGCCCATCTCATTGGTGTGCACGGCGAGCCTCCTGCTTTGAGCGGTGTGCCACGAGGGGCCGGCGGTCGTCGGCCCCATGGTTCCGCGCCGGCGCCGCGGCAGGGTGGACTTCGGCGTGACGACAATTTGTCACGCCGAAGTCCGCTGCGGCATGCATACCTGAGGAAAACCGTGGAAGGCCAGGGGTGAGCGCCGCGGGAGTTCATGATCTCCGAATTCCCGGGCGGCACCGGCGAATTCAACGCGTGCAGAAAACCGGAACCGGCGCCTGCCGCGGCGGACGCCTGTTCGCGGCGGACCGTCAGGGAGTGGTGCAGACCACGTCGGCGAACACGGTGTGCTGCACGTTGTCCATGTTGGTGGAGCGCACGGTCCAGCCGGTCGCCGTGGGGAACGAGGCCGTGTGGACGAGGTTGAATTGGCCGAGTCCGCCGCCGCCGGTCGGCACTTGGCCGGCGGGGCACTCCGCGTGGGACGAGCCCACCTGCCCCGCTTGCACCAGGACGCCGTTGCCGCTCGCCTGGGAATGCGCCCGGCTGGAGCACCGGGCGAAGGCGTTCACGCCGGAGACGATGCTGCCCGTGTTCTTGGCCCGTGCCATCCAGGAGACCAGGTTGGGCGACGACATGGTGAGGTAGTTGCCCTGCGCGGCCGAGCCCCCGCCGCCGGCCGGCGTCTGCCCGGAGGGGCAGTTCGCCGTGCTGACGCCCTCGTCGCCGCCGGCGGCGGCTCCGAACTGGTGCGTGAGCGTCGTGTCCGTCGAGCAGATCACCGTGGGCGTCGCGGTGCGCGTACCGTCGCTCCTGTTGTCGACGGTCACGTCCCAGCCGCTGCCCCCGGGAAGCGACTCGCGGATGAAGACCCCGTTGTCGGGGGAGACCGTCACACCGCCGCCGGTGGACGTCGAGCCCGACGGGCAGACCACCCGCGGCAGGCTCACCTCCTGGTTCGCGCCCAGGGTGACGGGCGGGCCGTTCACCCTGGAGACCGTGACCGCCGGTGCCTCCTGCTCGCCGTCCGCCCAGGCGGGGGCGGCGACGGCGCAGAACGCGATGCCGGCGGCAAGCGCCGCGCTGTGGATGTACCTCATCATGACCCTCCTCTTGGTCCATCCGCTCACTAGCCACCACAAATGATGCATATTCGTGCATAACGCCGTATTCACGCGCACGGTGGAGCGTCTGCCCCCGATCGCCCCGGGGTTACGCGGTTTCGGCGAGCCACGCCCGCAGGGTGCGGGGGGGTGAGGCCGTAGCGCCGCTTGAAGGTGGGGTTCCGGCGGCCGGGTTCGACCCAGGCGCGGCCGGAGCCGAAGGCGCCGCGCATGATGTGGTCGAAGGCGACGTAGAAGCCGCTGAAGGTCTCCATGGGGGCGAAGCCGCAGGCCCAGAAGTGGAAGCGGGTGTCGTCGGTGAGGATCAGGCCGGAGCAGACCAGCGCGCCGTCGATGCGCAGTTCCAGGAAGCGGACGTCCTCACCCAGGGCCAGGACGAAGTCCTGGAAGAGGCCCGGGCGGTAGTAGTCGGAGTTGTCGTACTTGGCGGCGGTGGCGCGGGCCAGGGCGACGAAGCCGTCGAAGTCCCCTCAGGTCGCGCCCCCTTGCACCCGGATGGTGCGCTCGTCGGCGCGTACCTCGGCGGCGCGCAGCAGGGAGAGGTCGAGGACCAGGCCGTCGTCGCAGGTGCCGCTGCCGGTGACGTTGTGCCCGCTGCCGCGTACCGCGAGCGGAAGCCGGTGGTCCAGCGCGTAGCGGATGCCCGACTGGACCTCGGCGAGGGTACGGGGGCGGGCGATGAGCCGGGGACGGCGGTCGATGACCCCGTCCTGCGCGCCGGCGCGCGCGTTCCCGGCCGCCCTCAACTGGCCGGCCCTGCCACGCAGGTGAGGATCAGCGCGTGCGGCTGGTCCAGATAGCGTTTCCAGTACGCCGCGTCGTGCAGGGCAAGCCCCTCGTCGGTGACCTGCGGCCAGGTCCAGCGCAGATCGTCGAAGCCCGCGGCCCGCGCCGCGTCCTCCTGGGTGGTACGGGACCAGCGCCAGGCGGCGACGGAGAAGGCGTCGAACCCGGGGGGAGCGACGGTCAGCGTCAGCGGGGCCCCGTCCTGCCCAGCCCCGTCCGCGTCGAGGGCCACCAGGTCGAAGCCGTATCCGGCGTAGTAGCCGGGCATCACGACCGCGTCGGGGCTGAGCACGTAGGTGACGAAACGCCCGCCCGCCTTCGGGAGCGCCCGCCGCGCGGTACGGAAGAAGCCCCGCAGGGCGTCGGCGGTCGGTGCGTGCGGGGTCACGTACACCCCGGCGACCAGGTCGAACGCGCCGTCCAGCGCGGGGTCGGCGGCATCGGCAGGGCCCATGACGTCACGGCTCAGATATTCGACGCCCAGCCGTTCCCCTTCTTCCCGGTGCCGGGCGTAGGCCAGCATGCCGTCGGAGACGTCCGCCCCGACGGCCCGCCGGGCTCCGTGGGAACGCAGCCGCCGGGTGTAGACACCGTTGCCGCAGCCGAGGTCGAGGACGTTCAGGCCCGTGACGTCCCCGAGCGCCTCGAAGTAGCTCGGATACTCCAGGAAACGGCGCACCGGCAGCTCCGCCGCGCAGCTCTCGTAGGCGAGCGCCAGGCCATCAAACTGACTGCCCATCTCCCCCTCCACAGATCGGTCGGGAGGAAATGATCGTTCAAGCCCCGGGGGCTTGAGCAGGCGTATTCGGCAGGCGCTTGACGTTCTTGCCCTGTCTGTTGTGCGCCGCGCACTACCCGGTCCACGCCCCGCCTGCGGTGACGCCCTTATCCGGTCGCTCCCGTCCCCTTCCGTTTGCGACGATCACTCCCATGACCTCCGACCCCGCCTCCCCCTCCGGCTCCGGCTTCGCATTCGACCGCCTCCTCGACGAGGCCGCCGCGACCCCCACCGAAGGCTGGGACTTCTCCTGGTTCGACGGCCGCGCCACCGAGGCCCGGCCCTCCTGGGGGTACCAGCGGTCCATGGGCGCGCGCATGGCCGGCGCGAGCGCGTCGCTGGACATCCAGACCGGCGGCGGCGAGGTGCTCGCCGGGGTGCCGGTGCGGCCGGCGCTGTCCGTGGCCACCGAGGCATGGCCGCCGAACGTCGCCAAGGCCACGGCCGTGCTGCACCCTCTCGGCACCGTCGTCGTCGCCGCCCCGGAGGAGCCGCCGCTGCCGTTCGCGGACGGCGCGTTCGACCTCGTCGTCAGCCGGCACCCCGTGAAGCCGTACTTCGACGAGATCGCCCGCGTCCTGCGGCCCGGCGGGACGTACTTCGCGCAGCACGTCGGTCCCGCGAGCGTCTTCGAGCTGGTCGAGTACTTTCTCGGGCCGCTGCCCGACCAGGCGCGGCAGGCCCGCGACCCGGAGCGCGAGCGCGCGGCGGCGGAGGAGGCCGGGCTGGAGATCGTCCAACTGCGTACGGAGCGGCTGCGGATGGAGTTCTACGACGTGGGGGCGGTGGCGTACTTCCTGCGGAAGGTGATCTGGATGGTGCCGGGCTTCACGGTGGCGGAGTACCGGCCGCGGCTGCGCGAGATGCACGAACTGATCGAGGCCGAAGGCCCGTTCGTCGCGCACAGCTCGCGGACGCTCGTCGAGGCGCGCAAGCCGGCCTGAGCGATGGGTGGTACGGGGCGCGCGCGGACTGCGCGCGCCCCATACCGGTGGTGATCAGATACCGAACGCCGCCGGCCAGTGGATCCGGCCGCTGGGCAGCGGGTGGGCCTCGTCGAGCGCGAGGGCCATCACCGCCTCGTCCGGGGCCTCGACGCTGAGCGTGATGCCGTACGCGGACGCCTTCGTGAAGCCGAACCTCGGGTAGTACTCCGGGTGTCCGACCAGGACGACGTACCGCTCGCCCCGCGCCGCGGCGATGTCGAGCGCGGCCCGTATGACCACGGAGCCCAGCCCGTCGCGCTGCCGCTCCGGCCGTACGGAGACGGGGCCGAGGCAGAGCGCGGGGGTGTCGCCGATGTGGCCGCGGGTGAGCAGGACGTGCCCGAGGACCGCCTCACCGCCGGCGCCGTCGGCGTCGGGGTCCGCGACGACGAGGGACAGGCCCTCGATCCACGCGGACTCGTCGGCGCGCAGCTTGTCGACGATGCCGGCTTCCTCTTCCCGGCCGAAGGCGGCGCGGGTGATCTCGCGGATGACGGGGATGTCGGCGTGCGTTTCGGCACGCGTGATCCAGGTGTTGCCCATGATGGATAGGGATCCGTTTCGATGGTCGTGTTCGTGTGGACGCCCCGCGGGGTCACGCTCCCGGCGCGGGCGGAGATGCGGGAGAGGTCAGGCCACGGCCCGGAACGTGAGAGAGATCCGGACGCCGGGCGCGGTGGCCTTGAGCGCGATCATCAATCTCACCTTTTCTTTCCTCTTCCGCCGGGATCCCTCCCGTACGAACACGGGAACCCACTTTACAGGGTGATGGAGCGGGCATGCGCCCAGGTGGTTGGTGGGAGGGCGGCGTCGAGCTCGGTGGAGCAGTGCCGGGGTGGGCCGAGCTGGGGGCGGTGCGGCCCAACGGGGGCCTGTACCACGGGAGTTGCCCCGGTCGCCGGGTGACCCTGCGCGGTGGACGGGTGCGGTGTCGGGTGGGCGGCGTGCGTGTGGGGCTGCTGCGACGGGGGTTCTGAGCATTGGCTGCCCTGGGCCGCTCTGCTCGGTTCCCCAGGAGTGCCGCACTCCTGCGAACCGAGCAGCCCCCGAGCAGCGCCACCCGATCAGCGAGAACCACGGTGGTGAAGCTGGTCCGCCGAGGCGGCGAGCCCGTCTAGTGCTCTGACCGGGAACGTTCACCGAGGAGACTCACGTACCTTTAACGTGCAGATCATGTCGGAGCAGCGTCGAGTCCCTGAAGGTCGAGTTCCTGAGTGCCGGATCGACCCGTTCTCGCTCTTTCTGGGTCATCCCGATCCGCCCCAGTACATCCTGGAGCTCGCAGAGGATGCGGTGGAGGCCGTGGAAGGGGTGTTTGCCACGCAGGGGCAGTCAGGAAGAGCTCATGACTGGACAGTGATCGCTACCCTCGTGGCCGAGGCAGAAGCACCCGACATCGCAGCCTTGATGGAGGCGAACCACCTCACGTTCGAGCTGGGCGGCTTCAACCAGTGGGACGGGACGTGGGACAACTGGTTCGCTGTGATGGCGGACGAGGCAGATGTGGGCGCGCTGCGCAGGCTCGGAATGCTGCTGGCCGACCTGTACCGCACCCCCGAACGCCTGGGCGACCTGGTCAGAGATGCTGACCCGGAGCTCTTCGAAGCCGAGTGAGTGTCTTCGAACGCGGCAATCCCTGACGGTTGCCTACTCGCGCTGTGGCTGGTAGTTCGCCGGGTTGGTCACTACTGCGGCTGCGGTGGTGGGCGTTGGCCGGGGTGAACTGCCGCAGCGGGCAGGCGGAGAAAGTCGGTGGAAACTCGCGGTAACACCCCCAGCGAACCGGGGCATATCGCCCACGCGACTCGAACTTTGCCCATCGCCGCGCAACGGGCGGCGAGGCGGCTGCGGCTGGCGGCAGTGGGCGGACGCCCACTAAGGTGGGCGCATGCCCACTACAGTATCGGAAGGCGAGGACCGCGGCTCCCCGGCGGCGGAGCCGCACCGGGCCCGCGCCATGGCGGAGTCGTTCGGCGCCGACCCGGCCCGCTACGACCGCACGCGCCCGCGCTACCCGGCCGCGCTGATCGCCCGGATCGCGGGGGGCGGCGGCGGTGCCGTCCTCGACGTGGGCACGGGCACCGGCATCGTCGCCCGCCAACTCCGGGCGGCCGGCTGCCGGGTGCTCGGCCTGGACGTGGACGCCCGGATGGCCGCGTACGCGCGCGAGGGCGGACTGGACGTCGAGGTCGCCCCGTTCGAGGAGTGGGACGCGGCGGGCCGCCGCTTCGACACCGTCGTCGCGGGCCAGACCTGGCACTGGATCGACCCGGTCGCGGGCGCCGCCAAGGCGGCCGGGGTGCTGCGCCCCGGGGGCCGGCTCGCCGTGTTCTGGAACGTCTCCCAGCCCGCCCCCGACGTGGCCGAAGCCCTCGCCGCCGCCTTCCGCGACGCCCTGCCCGGCGCGCCCCTCAACCCGTGGAGCCGCACGGCCCTGGACGGCTATTCGGCGATCGTCGACCGGACGGTGGACGGCATCCGGGCCGCGGGCGCCTTCGGCGAGCCGGGGGAGTGGCGGTACGGGTGGGAGTGCACGTACACGCGCGACGAGTGGCTGGACCAACTCCCCACCGGCGGCGGCATGGCGGTCCTCAGCCCCGCCCAGCGGACCGCCCTGCTCGACGCCACGGCGGCGGCGGTCGACGGCCTGGGCGGGAGGCTCACGATGGGGTACGAGGCGCTGGCGGTGACCGCCGTGGCGGGGCGGCGGCGGAGTTAGCCTGGCGGGGTGATCGAGACCGAACGGCTCCTGCTGCGACCGCTGGCGACCGACGACGTCGACGCGTTCGTGGCGCTCCACGCCGATGAGCGGGTGAACAGGTTCGTCGGCGCGTACACGCCCGAGCAGGCGCGGGTGCGGCTGGCCGAGATCGAGCGGCAGTGGGCGGAGCGGGGCCATGGGCTGTGTGCCGTCGAGTTGAAGGCCGACGGCCGGTTCATCGGCCGGGTGGGGCTGAACTACTGGGCGGAGCTGGACGAGGTCGAACTCGGCTGGACCCTCGCGGCGGAGTCCTGGGGCCACGGCTACGCGACGGAGGCGGCCCGCGCCTGCCTGGACTGGGGCTTCGCGACGCTGGACGACGAGTACTTCATCGCGCTGATCCACCCGGCGAACACGGCGTCGGCCCGGGTGGCGGAGCGCCTGGGGTTCGCGCCGCGGCGAGAGGAGATGTTCATGGGCAACAGGGTGACGGTCCACGTCGTGGACGCCCCGCCCCGGGCCTGACCGCGCCGGCCGGCGCGGTGGTGCGTCCCGCCACCGGGGGGGCCGTGGCCCACCAAGTCCGCACGCGACTCCACTGGTCTGGACAAGACCGCTCACCGCACGTCTTCCCCGTCGCGCTCGGGACGCGCGGGGCGCGCGGGGCGTACGGGACGCGCGGGGTGTACGGGCGCGTCCGCCGGGGCCAGGAACGGCGTCAGCAGGTCCGGCACCGCCTCCTCGGCGAACCGCAGCCCCTGCGCCTCCCCCACGTCGTACGCCGCGTACGCCTGCGCCCCCGCCGCCGTCGTCGCCCGCAGCGTCACCAGCCCCGCCCGCCGCTGGAACAGTGACTGCCGCACCGTCCAGCCCACCACCCCGTCCCGCCGCAGCGCCACCGTGGAGCGCCGCAGGGTGCCGCTGCGTACGACCAGATACGGCCCCGCGAGCCCGTGCCCCAGGCTCCGGTACGCGTCCCGCGCCAGCAGCGCCGCCGCCGGCAGCAGCACCGCCGCAAGCGCCGCCCCCGCGTACCCCAGCGCCCGTACCGACAGCGCCGCCCCCAGCGAAACCAGCACCGCCACCGGCACCAGCGCCGCGCCCAGCGACCACCGCAGCCGGCGCGCCAGCGCGGCCCGCGGGTGCGCGGTCAGCTCCGGCCGGGTCAGGGCGACGGGGGTGCGCAGCACCCGGGCCGTCACCTCGTCGGCGACGGCGCGCGGGGCGGCGGGCAGCAGCGTGTTGAGCTCGTCCTCGCTGTCCTTGCGGGACAGGCCGGTCGCGATCGCCTCCACCCGGGCCGCGCCCGACAGCCGTACGCCCAGCGGCTCGACGACGTCCACGCCGCGCAGCCGCGCCTCCTCCAGCGATATCGACCGGGTCGTCAGCAGCCCGCGGCGCACGCGCAGCGTGCCGTCGGGCTCGCGCTCCAGCCGGTAGCTCCACCACATCTCGGTCCACAGCCCGAGCGCGCCCACGAACCCCGACACCAGCGCGATCGACCCCAGGACCAGCACCGTCCACAGCGCCGGCAGCGGGCTGAAGGTGTCCCGTACCCAGTCGACGACCGTCTCCTCCGCGCCGAACCACTGGCTGACCTGCATCACCGCACCCCAGCCCGTCAGCGCGAGGAGGGGGGTGAGGAAGGACAGGGGTGCGTAGCGGATCCAGCCGGGGGAGAGGACGGCGAGCCGCGGGTCGTCGTCGGCGGCGGGTCCTGCGGTCGTGGCCCGGTGCAGGAGTGCGCGGCGCAGCGACTCGCCCTCCGCGCGCCGCACCGGCGTCAGTTGCAGCGCGGACTCGCCGGCGGCCCCCTGGTCGCCGGTGCCGATACGGACCTTGACCAGCCCGAGGAGGCGCAGGAGGGGGTGGGCGGTGAGGTCGACGGTGCGGATCCGGTCGCGGGGGAGGGAGCGGCGGGTGGTGAACAGCACGCCGGTACGCAGCTCGACGCGCTCGGCGCCGACGCGGTAGCGGGTGTGGCGCAGCCGCAGCGCGTCCACGGCGACCCCGCCGCCGACGAACAGCACGGATCCGGCCAGCACCCAGGCCACGGCGGCGCGGACGTCGATGCGGGCGGCGAGCCCGGCGCCGACGGGGACGCCGGCGCCGAAGGCGGCGCCGAGGAGGAGTGCGGCGGTGACGAGGAGGGACCGGCGGTCGAGCCGCCGCCAGGAGGCGCCGGGGCCCGGCGGAGCCGGGGCGGTGGCGGGTGCCGCGGGACGCCCGGCGGCAGCGCCCGTGCCCGCTCCCGCGTCCGTCACGTCGCGTCCCCCGGGGTCTGCTGCGTCGCCAGCGCCAACTGCTCCGCCAGCTCCGCCGCCTCCTCGTGGTCCAGCGCCTCGATCCGCAGCGCACCCTTCGCCGACGCGGTCGTCACCGTCACCGCCGCCAGCCCGAACGCCCGCTGGAGCGGCCCCCGTTCGGTGTCCACCGTCTGGATCCGCGACATCGGCGCGATCCGGGAGTCGACCCAGAAGTAGCCGGTACGCACGTACACCGCGTCGTCCGTGACCTCCCACCGGTGCACGCGGTAGTACCACGCCGGCAGCCAGAGCCCCGCCCCCAGACCCGCCGCGGCCACCCCCGCGCCCGCCGCCAGCAGCCAGAACCGGGCCGGCCCGACCAGCGCGCCCAGCACCCCCAGCGCCGCGACCGGCACGGCCGCCGCCAGCAGCAGCCGCGTACGCCACCAGGCGACGGCCCGGCGGTCCACCCGGTGCCGCGGTGGCCGCAGCCGCGGCCCCGCCGGGCCCGGGCCCTCTCGATCTATGCCCACACCTCGAACCGTACGTCCTGCCCCGCCGCCGTCACCGCGCGGTGCGCACCGTCCCGGCCGCGGCGGCCGGCTCGTACTGCTCCAGGAAGAGCTTGCCGACCAGCGCGCCGCGGGTGGAGACGCCGGTCTTGTCGAAGACGGCCTTGATGTGGTCGCGCACGGTGTGCGGGGAGAGGTACAGCTCGGCGGCGATGCCCTCGGTGGCCAGGCCGCGGGCGAGGAGCCGGGTGATCTCCTGCTCGCGGGCGGTCAGCTCGTACGCGTCGGCGAGCAGCGGGGCGATCTCGGCGGCGGCTGCGGATTCGATGACGACGGCGGTGGACTGGGGGGCGCCGTCGGCGCCGTGGAGGCAGGTGGCGTGGCAGGTGAGCCAGCGTCCGGCGGCGGTACGCAGCCGGATGCGGGGCGCGGCGGCCCCGGCTGCTCCGGCTGGGCCTTCCCCCGCCTCCCCGGCCGCCGCTGCCGCCGCTGCCGTCGCCGCGCGGGCCTGGAGCACCACCCCGTGCAGCCACGCCGGCACCGCGAGACCCAGCGCCGAGGCCCGCGCGGGCCCGGGCGGGAGCGCGGCGAGGTGGCGGCGGGCGGCGGCGTTGGCGGAGACGGGGCGGGCGGCGGCGTCGAAGAGCAGCAGTCCGGGCTCGTCGCCGCTGCCGGGGAAGCCTCCGTCCCGTACGGACTCCCCGTCCTCGGCCCGGTCCTCCGCCCGGCCCTCTGCCTGGCCCGCAGCCCTTTCCGCACCCGCACCCGCACCCGCTGCCGCCGCCGCCGGCTCCGCGTACGAGCGCAGCCGCCGCGCCAGCGGCGTCGTCAGCCCCGCCACCACCCGCTCCTCCGCGGCGCTGAACGGCGCCCGCCCGCGCGCCCGGAACAGGCTGACGTGCCCCTGCGGCCGGCCGCCCACCCGCAGCACCGCCCGCAGCTCGTCGTGCAGCCCCCGCGGCCGGAGGAACTGCCGGTAGATCGCCGCCCGTTCCGGCTCCCCGCCGGTGGACGCGCGCAGCGCGGCGACCGGCACCGGGGCCCGCGCGAGATCCGCGAAGCGGTTGACGCGCTCGTCGAACAGCTCGCACTCCCAGTAGTCCCAGCAGCCGCGCTTGTCGGTGTTCTCGGTGCGTACGGGCGCGGTCATCAGCCCGGTCGCCGGGTCGGTGGCGCGCCAGACGGCGGCGTCGTACGGCAGCAGCCGGCGCAACTGCGCCGACACCTCGGCGAAGAGCGCGAGCGCGTCGGGCGCGTGGTCGGCGCGCGCGAGCAGCTCGCCGCGCACGGCGCCGCGCGCGGCCGGGGTGAGGACAGCGGGTTCCGGCACGGTGGCCACCTCCGCCACGGTCAACGGCCGGGGGCGCGTCCGCGATTCCCCTCAATTGGGGGATGGGTTGGCACGGGCGGCGGGCGCAGAGTCGCGGTCATGGAGTTCATGCAGTTCAGGCCGGGTGAACCCGGCTACGAGACGGAGTTGGCCGGCTTCAACCGGATCGTGTCCCACCGGCCCGCGCTGGTCGCCGCCGTGCGGTCGGCGGCGGAGGTGCGGTACGCCGTGTGGTACGCCGCGGAGCGCGGCATGCCGGTGGCCGTGCAGTCGACCGGCCACGGGCCGGCGGCGGCGGTCGGCGCGGACACCCTGCTGCTGTCGGTACGGCGGCTGCGGGGCGTGCACGTCGACCCCGCGGCCCGTACCGCGCTGGTCGCCGCCGGCACCCGCTGGCAGGAGGTCATCGACGCCGCCGCCCCGCACGGCCTCGCCCCGCTGTGCGGCTCGTCGCCGCTCGTCGGCGTCGTCGGCTACACCCTCGGCGGCGGCCTCGGCCCGCTGGCCCGCCGCTACGGCTACGCGGCCGACCACGTCACGGCGGCGTCGCTGGTGACCGCGGACGGGCGGCTGCGGGAGGTCACCGCGGAGCGGGAGCCGGAGCTGTTCTGGGCGCTGCGCGGCGGCGGGAAGAGCGGGTTCGGGGTGGTGACGGCGCTGACGTTCCGGCTGCTGCCGGTGGCGCGGCTGTACGGGGGCGGGCTGCGGTTCGCGGGCGCGGACGCGGCGGCGGTGCTGGGCGCGTGGCGGCGGGTGACCGCGGCGGCGCCGGAGGAGCTGACGACGTCGGCGGCGCTGCTGCGGGTGCCGGGGGAGCGAGGGCTGACGGTGCACGTGCGGGTGGCGCTGGTCGCGGGGCCGGGGGCGGGGTCTGAGCCGGGGCCGGGAGCGGAGCCGGGATCGGAGGCGGAGTTGGAGACGCTGGGGGAGAGGCTGATACGTCCGCTGCGCGAGGCGGCGCCGGTGGTCGCGGACACGGTACGGATACGCCCGTACGGCACGGTCGCGGAGATCCACGAGGACCCGGTGGAGCCGATGCCGTACCACGAACGCGGCATCCTGCTGCGGGAGTTCGGCGCCGACACCGAGGCCGCGCTGCTGGCGGCGGCCGGCCCGGGGGCGCAGTGCGCGGACTGGGCGGTGGAGCTGCGCCACCTCGGCGGTGCCGCGGGCCGCCCCGCCGCGCCGCCGAACGCGGTCGGCAGCCGGGCGGCGGCGTTCACGCTGACGACGCTGACGGCACCGGGCACGGACAGCCGCGTACGGACGGCGCTGGACGCCTGGTCGACGGGCGGCCGGTACGTCAACTTCCTCGCCGGCCCGGGAACGGAGCGGCTGGCGGCGGAGGCGTACGACGCGGAGACGTACGCGCGCCTGAGGGCGGCGAAGAGGGCGTACGACCCGCAGAACCTCTTCCGCCACGGCCACGCGGTGCCCGGTGCCGCGTCGGCGGGGTCTGCCGCGTCCGATCCCGCCGGGACCGCTGCCGCGGCGATCCGCACCCGCTGCCCCCGGAGGGCCTCATGACCGCCCCCGCGGCCTCCGCCGCTTCCCCCTCACCCGCTGCTTCCTCCGCTTCCTCCGGACCTGCGGTCCGTTCCGTCGGGCTGCGGCTCGGGGCCCTCTTCGGGCCCGCCGTGTTCGGCGTCACCGCCGCCGGTGTCGCCCTGCCCGACGTGGCGCGGGGGCTCGACGCCTCACCGGCCGCCGCCACCTGGGTGCTCACCGCCCACGCCCTCGCCCTCGGCGTCGGCACCGCCCTCGCCGGGCGGCTCTCCGACGCCCTCGGCGTACGTCGCATCCTGGCCGCCGGCGCCGTGGTGCTCGCGGCCGGTGCCGTGGTGTGCCTGCTCGCGCCGTCCCTCGGGGTGCTGGTAGCCGGGCGGTTCCTGCTTGCCGCCGGGTCCGGGGCGATGACGTCAGGCGCGCTGGCGCTCACCGCCGCCACCGCGCCCGAGCGGCGCGCGCAGGTGCTCGCCGTGTTCGGCGCCGTGATGGCCGTCTGCTCGGCCGCCGCGACGCTCGCGGGCGGCGTGGTCACGGAGTGGGCCGGCTGGCGGCCGACGCTCGTCCTGCCCGCGCTCTCCCTGCTCGCCCTCCCGTTCTGCCTGCGCCTGGCGCCCCCGGGCGGCGGCTCGGGCCGGACGCCCGACCTGCCCGGCGCCGTGCTCCTCACGCTCACGGCCTCCGGCCTGCTCATCCTCATCCAGTCGACGACGCTCGACCTGCCGCCCGCCGCCGTCGCCGGCACCGCCGCCGTGCTGCTCGTCGCGGGCACGGGCTGCGCGGTCCGTACCGTACGGCGGCCGGCCGGCTTCGTCCCGTACGACCTGGTGCGCGACCCGCTGTTCCGGCGGGCGGCGGCGACGGGCGCGGGGGTGTACGCGGGGCTGTTCGGCGCGATGTACGCGGTGCCGCAGATGCTCGTACGCGACCACGGCTGGAGCGTCTTCGCCGTCGGCGGCTGGCTGCTGCCGGGCGCGGTGGCGGGTGCGGGTCTCTCGCGGGCGGCGAGCCGCCTCGGGCCGCGCGGCGCGCGGCTGCCCGCGGCGGTGGGGGCGCTCGCGGCGCTGCTGCTGGGGGCGGCGGCGGTGACCGAGGAGCCGGCGGTGCTGGTGGTGGGTACGTCGGCGGCGCTGGCGGCGTTCGCGGTGACGCAGGTGGCGCTGACGGGGCTGCTGTCGGGGCACCTGGCGCCGGAGCGCCGCGGGGGTGCGCTGTCGCTGCTGAACCTGGCGTTCTTCGTGGGCGGCGGTGCGGGATCGGCGGTCGCGGGGGCGCTGGCGGACGCGGAGTCGCTGGCGGTGGCGCTGGCGGTGGTGGCGGCGTTCCCGCTGGCGGCGGTGGCGGCGGCGGCTGGCCTGCGGCGCAGCGTGTCAGGGCCGTCTCAAGACAGTCCCGGTCCCGCGACAGGGGGGCCTTCCCGAGGGCGTGCTCAGGCAGAGTGAAACCACGCAACTCCGGTCGGCGGGCCGGGAGTTGATAGCCAATCGAGGCAAAGGAACCCTTATGCGAAAGACCCGGATCGCCCTCACCACCGCTGTCGCCACCGTGCTGGTCCTCGGTGCGACCGTCACCAACGCGGCGGCGGTCTGCATCCCCTACTGACCCGGTAAGTCGGATCGGTAACGGCCCGTGGACCACGTCCACGGGCCGTTCCGCTCGTCCGCAGACCCCCCGGCTGCTCCGCGGCCGGTTTCACGCCCATCCGACACCCCGCCCTACGGCTCCAGCACCACCTTCCCCACCGTCCCCCGCGTCTCCAGCGCCCGGTGCGCCTCCGCCGCCCGCGCCAGCGGGTAGCGCTGCACCAGCGGTGTCCAGCGCCCAGTCGCCGCCTCCGTCAGCGCCGCCTCCTCCATCCGCCGCAGGGGGTTCTCGCCGCCGATGCGGCTGAGCCAGTCGGGGCCGAGGACGTTGACCGACGTGATGGACCGCTCCGCCAGCTCCGCCTCGGTGAACTCCAGGGGCGCCCCCGACGACCAGCCCAGCACCAGGTGGCGCCCGCCGGGCGCGAGGAGGTCGGCCGCCGCGCGCGCCGTGGCGCCGCCGACGGTGTCGAGGAGCACCGTGGGCCGGCGGTCGCCGAGGGCGGTGCGTACGCGGTCGGGCCAGGCCGGGGCGGTGTAGTCGGCGGCGGCGTCCGCCCCGAGGTCCCGTACGCGCGCGACCTTCTCCGGACCGCCGGCCAGGCCCACGACGTACGCGCCGAGGTTGCGGGCGGACTGGACCAGCAGCGAGCCGACGCCGCCCGCCGCCGCCGTGACGACCACCACGTCGTCCGCCGTCAGCGCGGCGAAGTGGAGGAAGGCCATCGTCGTCCGCCCCGTGCCGATCATCGCGACGGCCTCCGCGTCGTCGAGGGAGTCGGGCAGCGCGTGCAGCCGCTCGGCCTCGGTGACGGTCAACTCCGCGTAGCCGCCGGGAACGAGCCCGATGTGGGCGACGACGCGCCGGCCCAGCCAGTCCTTCTCGACGCCGTCGCCCACGGACTCGACGGTGCCGGCGACCTCGCGGCCGGGGATGGTGGGCAGGTCGGGGGGCGGCATGGGGCCGCCGGTCCGGCCGGCGCGCAGGGCGGTGTCGAGAAGGTGGACCCCGGCGGCGGCGACGGCGATGCGGACCTGGCCGGGGCCGGGCACGGGGTCGTCGGTCTTCTCGTGGACGAGGTTCTCGGCCGGGCCGAAGGCGTGAAGTCGAATGGCGTACATGAGCCCAGCAGACAACTTGAACAGACCTTCAGGTCAAGCTGTCAGTGCCGTACGTCACGATGGGGCGCATGGCGAGGCGGAAGACGATCAAGGCACCGCGGCGGCCGGCGGTGCGGCTGCCGGAGTCCCTGGAGCGGTACGGGGCGGGCGACGCGGCCGACGCGGGGGCGTACCGGGCGGCGGCCCTGGAGCCCGACGGGGACTACGACGCGCTGGAGTTCTCCGGCCTCGACCTGACCGGGGCAGACGGCGCGGGCGCGCGCTTCATGGACTGCGCGCTGCGCCGCTGCGTGCTGGACGAGGCGCGGCTGCCGAGCGCGCGGCTGATCGACTCGGTGCTGGAGGAGGTGCGCGGCGCGGGCACGGACCTGGCGGGGGCGACGCTGCGGGACGTGGAGCTGGCGGACACCCGCCTGGGCGGCGTGCAGTTGCACGGGGCGACGCTGGAGCGGGTGGTGGTGCGGGGCGGCAAGGCGGACTTCCTGAACCTGCGCGGAGCGCGCCTGACGGACGTCGTCTTCGAGGACTGCGTCCTGGTGGACCCGGACTTCGGCGACGCCCGCCTGGAACGGGTGGCGTTCGAGGGCTGCACGATCGAGCGCGCGGACCTCTCCGGCGCGCGCCTGACGGACGTGGACCTCCGCGGCGCGACGGACCTGTCCATCGAACGCGGCGTGGACCGCCTGTCGGGCGCCGTCATCACCCCGGACCAACTCCTCGCCCTGGCCCCGGTCTTCGCAGCCCAGGTGGGGGTGACGGTCCGGGCGGTGGATGACGGTGGGGACCTGCAGAAACGTCACTGAACACCCGTTCGGGTGAAGGTGTCGTCGATGCGGTCACACAATCTCGCCTACGCTGAGAGTGTCCTTCCCACGAAGGAGGTCAATATGGCATTGACAATTCCCGAGCGCGAGGTGCTCGTGCCTGCAGACGACGCAGTCGAGGAAGTCTTCTTCGCAGCCAGCGCGGCTGCCCCCCAGGGGCGGCGCGTGGAACTGATCGAAGGGCAAATCTACGTGACGCCTCCGGCAAACGGTGAGCACGAAGAGATCGTCTCCGAGGTGAACGAACAGATCCGCGACCGCCGCAGGGATCTCAGGATGTATACGGGGATCGGCTTGGCGCTCCCGGGTACAGACCCGAAGGGCAGGGTCATTCCCGATGTGGTCGTGGGTCCCAAGAGGAGCTTTCAGAACGACCATGAGTGGCACGACCCCGACCCCGTCATGCTCGTCGTCGAAGTCACCTCGAAGTCCACGGCCCGCAACGACCGCTTGAAGAAGTTGCGCGGTTATGCCCGCGCCGGGATTCCCCTGTATCTGCTCATCGATCGCGAAGCGGACGTCGTCTCGATTCACAGCAAACCGGAGGGTGACCACTACACCCGGGCCGCTGAGGCCAAGCTGGGCTTGAAGATCATGCTGCCCGAGCCCTTCGGCTTCGAGCTGGACACCTCCGAGTTCTGACCGCACCCCGAGGGCCCGGCCGCGCGTTGCCGCGCCGCCGGGCCCTCGTCGTACGTGCTACGGGAGCAGCCGCCCTCAGACGCTGACGCCGAAGTCCTGCGCGATGCCCGCCAGGCCCGAGGCGTAGCCCTGGCCCACCGCGCGGAACTTCCACTCCGCGCCGTTGCGGTACAGCTCGCCGAAGACCATCGCCGTCTCCGTCGCCGCGTCCTCGGTGAGGTCGTAGCGGGCGATCTCCGTGCCCCCGGCCTGGTTCACGACGCGGATGAACGCGTTCCGCACCTGGCCGAAGTTCTGGCTGCGGGTCTCGGCGTCGTAGATCGAGACCGGGAAGACGATCTTGTCGATCTCCGCCGGCAGGCCGGCGAGGTTGACGTTGATCTGCTCGTCGTCGCCGCCGCCCTCACCGGTGACATTGTCACCGGAGTGCACGATCGTCTGGTCCGGCGACTGCCGGTTGTTGAAGAAGATGAAGTGCTGGTCGGAGAAGACCCGGCCCTCGGCGTTCACCGCGATGGCGCTCGCGTCGAGGTCGAAGTCCACCCCGGTGGTGGTGCGGACGTCCCAGCCGAGTCCGACCGTGACGGCGGTCAGCCCGGGGGCTTCCTTGGTGAGCGAGACGTTGCCGCCCTTGGACAGGCTTACGGGCATGGGAGAGTCCCCTCCTGGTTCTGGCTCCACGTGCCGGAGCCTCGTCTACGGACCACAACGCCGGGGTGCCTTACCCGGTTCCAGACACCGTATGCCCACCGCATGCCCACCACTTCTGAGTGCCGCAAACGGCGTGACAGGTCGAACGCCCGCGCGAGATCATGGAAGACATGTCCGGTCCCTACCGCATCCGCGGCTCGGTCGTCCTCCCGGAGGCCGAGCTGCTGTGGCGTTTCTCGCGCTCCTCCGGGCCGGGCGGTCAGCACGTGAACACCAGCGACACCCAGGCGGAGGTCCGCTTCGACCTCGCGGGTACGCGGTCGCTGCCCCCGGTGTGGCAGGAGCGGGCCCTGGAGCGGCTCGCGGACCGGCTTGTCGACGGGCACGTCGTGGTGCGGGCGAGCGAGCACCGTTCGCAGTGGCGTAACCGCGAGACCGCCGCCGTACGGCTCGCCGCGCTGCTCGCGGAGGCCACCGCGCCGCCGCCGGCGCCGCGGCGGAAGCGGAAGGTGCCGCGGGGTGTCAACGAGCGCCGGCTGCGGGAGAAGAAGCAGCGGTCCGACGTCAAGCGCGGCCGTACGGGCCGCGGCTGGGGCCAGTGACACCGGCTGGGCAACCAGCCGCGCAGCCCGTAGGGCACCCGCCGCGCAGCCCCCGTCGTACAGCACCGCGCTCTCACCCCCGGCTCGACCCCGCCCGTCGCCTCCGCGAACGTGCGAATCCTCAGCCCGGAATCCTCGGCCCGGAATCCTCAGCCCAGCGTCCGGTACCGCCCGCGGAAGTACGTCAGCGGGCTCCCCTCCGCGCTCGGCTGCGCCGCGCTCAGCACCCGCCCGATGACCAGCGTGTGGTCCCCCGCGACCACGCGCTGCTCCGTCCGGCACTCCACCGTCGCCAGCGCCCCGCCCACCAGTGCGCACCCCGTCACCTCGCCGCGCGTGTACGGGATGTCGTCGAACAGCAGCCGGTCGCTGATCCGGCCCTTCATCGCGAACCGCCCGGCGATGTGCCGCTGGCTCTCCGAGAGCACCGACGCCGCCCACTCCTCGCGCTCCGTCAGCAGCTCGTCCATGCGGGAGCCGTTGCGGACGCTGACCATCACCAGCGGGGGGTCCAGGGACACCGACAGGAACGCGGTCGCCGTCATCCCCACGTCCTCGCCGTTCAGCCCCGGGTCCGGGTCGTACGCCGTGACCAGCACCACTCCCGCGGCCAGCCGGCTCATGGCCGCCCGGAACTTCTCCTCGCTCACCCCGACAGGATGGGGCACCGCTCGCGTCTCTTGCAGCACGCCTTGCACCGTAACGGGACGAACGGACCTCGCGTATCGGGCCGAAGGCGGAGCGGGGTCCTAGGCCCCCCGTCCCTCCCACCTGGTGCGGGACCCGGCGCCGGGCCCCTTCCGCCCCACCCGGCGCGAAGTCCCCGCGGGCCAGCGCGCGACCCCTGGTCGCACGCCGGTTAACACCTCCCCGCCCTGTGACTTGAGTCACAGAGAGCATCGAATGTTGACCCTGTGTACCTGCCGTAGAGCTGGCTGTGATTCAGTGGCCGTGTCGTTGGTGAAATTCCACGCGGGGGTCTCCCGCCGAGGTTGGGGCGAGACGGGAGGGCAGGTATGGAGACGGAGGCAGAACCTTACGTACGGCTGGCGAGCCTGCGCCGGCTGCATCAGGTCCTCGCGGACCTCAATCAGACGCGCAGCCTTGCCGACACACTCCAGAGCGTTGCGGACGGGCTCGTCGCCCTCGGGTACGAGGTCTCCGCGGTGAACCTCGTACGGGCCGACGGCGACCTCGTCGTCGCCGCCGTCGGGGGCGATCCCACCGCCGAGGCGATCATGGCCGGCCGGATCGGCCCGCGCGAGGCGTGGGAGCGCCGGCTCCACATGGGGGTGGAGTGGGGCGAGCTGCGGTACATACCCCACAGCGAAGGCTGGGTGCTCGACGGCGACGAGGTGCCGCAGACGCACGCCGTCGTCCCGCCGCCCTCCGTCCCCGGTGACTGGGTCACCGGCGACCGGCTCCTCGCGCCGATCTACGACGCCGGCCGCGAGCTGCTCGGCGTGCTGTCCGTCGACAAGCCGGCCAACGGCCGGGTGCCGACCCCCTGGGGGCGCGAGGCGCTGCAGATGTACGCCTCGCAGGCCGCCATAGCCATCACCAACGCCCGGCTGCGGGCCAACATGCAGCGCGCGCTGGTGCGCCTGGAGCGCGAGCAGCAGGCGCTGCGCGCCAGCGAGGAGAGCTTCCGCCAGGCGTTCGAGTACGCGCCCAGCGGCATGGCCGTCGCCGAGATGGGCGGCGACGACCACGGGCGGCTGATCCGTACGAACGACGCGCTGTGCCGGCTGCTGGGCCGCCAGCTCTCCACCCTGCGCCGGCTGTCGTTCTCCGACCTCGTCCACCCCGAGGACGTCGGCACCCTGCTGCGCACCTTCGCCGAGGGCGGCAAGGCCGAGCTGCGCCTCGCCCGCCGCGACGGCACGTACGTGTGGGTGAGCCTGCGCAACTCGGTGGTCGCCGACGCCGCCGACGGCCCGCGCTACCTCCTCACCCACGTCGAGGACATCGAGGAGCGCAAGCGCCACGAGGCGCAGCTCGCGCACCGCGCCAGCCACGACTCGCTCACCGGCCTGCCCAACGCCGCCGAGCTGCGCGCGCGGCTCACCGCCCGGCTCTGCGACCGGCCGCCGGAGCTGTACACCGGCGCCGTCAGCCACTCCGCCGCCGGGCTGCCCGGGCCGCGCGGGCGCGCCATCGTCGGCGCCGGTCCTGTCCCCGGCGAGGTCGACAGCAACGGGCACGGCTTCGGGACCGACGGCGCCGAGGAGCCGCAGTGGGCCGGCGCCGGTCCGTACGAGCACCATGTGCACGCGATGGTCCCCGAGGGCGGCCGGGAGTCCGACGGCAAGGGGCTCGCGGTGCTCTTCTGCGACCTCGACGGCTTCAAACTCATCAACGACCGCTTCGGGCACAACACCGGCGACGCCGTCCTCATCGCCGTCGCGCAGCGGCTGACCGGCGCGGTCCGCGACGGCGACACCGTCGCGCGGCTCGGCGGCGACGAGTTCGTGGTGCTGGCCGACGGGCTGACACCCGGCGGCGCCGAGGACCTGGCGGTGCGGCTGCGGAACGCGATCATCCCGCCGATCCGGGTCGACGGCCGGTCGGTGCGCGTCGGCGCGAGCATCGGCACCGGCTGGGCGATGTGCGGGATGTCGACGGAGGAGATCCTCAGCTCGGCGGACCAGCTCATGTACCGCGAGAAGCGGGCCCGTTCGCAGGGCCGCTCGCACCGCAGGGCGGGCTAGTGGCGGGGGTACGGGCAGGGGGCGCCGCCGGCCCCGGGCAGCGGGTTGTCCACAGGCGGCCGTCGTGGCTTCGTCCACAGTCGGTCGAAGGAACGGTCGAGCACTGCTCCGGACGGGGTAGGCTCGCCCCCTGGCCGGCGAATCACCGGCACGGACGCAACGCCCACCAGGGAGTGAGAGGGAGATGACGGCCGGCAACCACGGCGCGGGCACACCGCCCGAGGACGACGACCCCTTCGCCCACCTGTACCGCCCCGAGGGCGGTGCCGCGCCGGTTCCCGGCCCGGGTGAGGGCGCGGGCCCCGCCCCGGGTGTGCCGCGCACGTCGTACACCCAGGTCAGGGCCGTCGGCGAGCGGACGTACGGCGGCCAGCAGACGTACGGCGGCCAGCAGGGCGCGGTGCCGTCCCAGCAGGCGTATCCGTACGGGCAGTCCAGCCCCAGCCCGCACTACGCCGCCCCCGAGACCTACGGCGGCGCCCCGCCGCCGCCCCCGGCCTTCGCGCCCGGCGGCCCCGGTGAGGGCCCGCGGCGGGGCGGCGGGCGGAACGGGCTGATGCTCGGCGCCATCGCCGTGGTCGCCACGGTCGTGATCGCCATCGTCGCCGCGGTGCTCTTCAGCGGCGACGGCGAGAAGGCGGAGGCCAACGGCGGCGACTCGGAGACCGTCGCCCCCAGCCCCGACGGCAAGGGCGACGACGGCCCGAAGAACGGCGACGACAAGCCGGAGAAGGACCCGGCCGACCCGCCCACCGAGGACGGCACGAAGCTGGATCTGGCCGGCGGCGCGGTCGTGGGGAACGACCCGAAGGTCTCCGAGGACGGCAGTTACGTCCACGGGATGTACAACGAAGGCGCGTCCGCCACCTGGAAGCCCGAGGTCGACGAGGCGGGGGAGTACACGCTCTTCGTCGGCTACAGCGTCCCCGGCAAGAACGCCGACCTCACCCTCACGATCAACGGCGAGGCGGAAGGCCGGTCGTTGAACATGGAGAACTTCGCGAGGGCGAAGAAGGACGACTGGCTGGCCGGCTGGACCCGGACCTACTCGTGGATCTCCCTGGACGAGGGCGAGAACGAGATCACGCTGTCCTGCGAGTCGTCCAACAAGGAGTGCCAGACCGCGATCAGCCAGGTGTGGCTCAAGAAGGGCCAGGTCACGTCGTAGGGCGTGCACCGGTCCGTACGGGCCCGCCGCCGGCGTACGCGCCGCGCGCCGGGCCCGACGCCGTCTCCGCGGCGGTCAGCCGCAGACGACTCGGCCCCGGCGGCTCAGCCCTCGACGGCCCGGCCGCCCCGACTCAGCCGCCCACGACCTCCAGGAACCGGCGCACCGTCGCCGCCATCGCGTCCCGCCCCGGCGCCAGGTACTTGCGCGGGTCGACCACGGCGGCGTCCGCCTCCAGATGACCGCGGACGGCGCCGGTGAACGCGGTGTTCAGCGCCGTACCGACGTTGATCTTCACCATGCCCGCCGCCACCGCCCGCCGCAGCTCCTCGTCCGGCACGCCGGACGAGCCGTGCAGCACCAGCGGCACCGCGACCGTCGCCCGCAGCCGGCCGATCAGCTCGTGGTCCAGCGCCGCCGTGCGCTCGGTCATCGCGTGCGAGCTGCCCACCGCGACGGCCAGCGCGTCGACCCCGGTGTCCGTCACGTACGCCACCGCCTCCTCCGGGTCCGTACGCACCCCCGGCGCGTGCGCGTCGAGCGGCGCCTCGCCCTCCTTACCGCCCACTTGCCCCAGCTCTGCCTCCATCCACATCGCGTGCTCGTGCGCCCAGCGCACCGCCTCCGCGGTGGCCTTGACGTTCGCCGCGTACGGCAGCTTCGAGGCGTCGAACATCACCGAGCTGAAGCCCAGCCCGTGCGCGGAGTGCAGCAGGTCGGCGGAGACGACGTGGTCCAGGTGCAGCGACAACTGCGCGGACGAGGCGTGCGCCACGGCCGCCGTCGCGGCGGCCAGCGGCGTGAGCCGGCCGCCGTGGAACCGTACGGCGTTCTCCGAGATCTGGAGCACGGCGGGCGCGCCCGCGGCCTCCGCGCCGGCGGCGATGGCCTCGGCGTGCTCCAGGGTGATGACGTTGAAGGCGGCCACGCCGTGGCCCGCGGCGCGGGCGGCGGCGACGAGTTCTCCGGTGGTCGTCAGTGACATCTTTCAAGCCCCCTCCCGGGCCGTCCCCCGGCCCGACGTGATCTCGATAAGCGGCAGCGTCTCCGCGTAGACGGCGGTGTCGAACTCGCCCGCCACGGGCGCGGCGACGGTCGCCGCGGACAGCGCCACCGCGCGGGCGAGCCGGGCGGGCCAGTCCAGGCCCTCGGCGAGCCCGGACAGCAGCCCGGCGACGGCGGAGTCGCCGGCGCCGGTGGGGTTGCCCGGCACGTGCCGCGGCGGTGCGGCGTGCCAGGTGCCGTCGGCGGTGACGGCGAGCAGCCCGGCGGCGCCCAGCGAGGCGACGACGGCGTGCGCGCCACGGCGGCGGGCGTCGTCGGCCGCGACCGGCGGCTCGGCGACGCCGGTGAGCTGGTGCAGCTCCTCGGCGTTGGGCTTGACGAGGTCGGGGCCTGCGGCGACACCGTGGCGCAGCGGTGCGCCGCTGGTGTCGAGGAGTACGGGCACGCCGGCGGCGTGCGCGGCGCGTACCAGCTCAGCGTACGCGCCCTCCGGCACGCCGGGCGGCAGGCTGCCGCACAGCGCCACGGCCCGGACGGGCGCGGTGCCCGCGCCGGCGGTGCCGAGCAGCGCCGCGTACGCGTCGCGGAAGGCCGCCCACTCCGCGGCGCTCACCTCGGGCCCCGCCTCGTTGAGCTGGGTGGTGTCGCCCGTACTGCCGTCCACCACCGCGACCGTGCGCCGGGTGTTGCCGGCGAAGGACACCAGCGCGTCGGTCACCGGCGCGTTCGTCCCCGGCCCGGCTTCGGCGGCCAGCAGCGCGCGCACGTGCGCGCCCGTGGGGCCGCCGGCGAGGCCGGTGACGGTCACCGGGTGCCCGAGGGCGGCGAGCACCCGGGCCACGTTCAGGCCCTTGCCGCCGGGCCGTTCGGTGACGTCGGTGACCCGGTGCGACGCGTGGGCACGCAGACGCGGCACCCGGTACGTGACGTCGAGTGCGAGATTGAGTGTCACAGTGAGGAACATATGCGCGAAAGATCCTGCCACGGTGCTTACGGGCCGTCGACCGCGCGCCGCCGTCGGCGCGTCTTAGCTGCCCGGTTCGACGATCCACGCACCCTTGCGCATGACCCCGACGAGTGTGAACTCCTCGTCGAGCACGACGAGGTCCGCGTCCTTCCCGGCCTCCAGCGAGCCGATGCGGTCGTACGCGCCCACCAGCTTCGCCGGCGTCGCCGACAGCGCCGCCACGACGTCCGCCACCGGCAGCCGGTCGACGGTGACCGCCCGGCGGAACGCGGTGTCCAGCGTCAGCGTGGAGCCGGCGATCGACCCGCCGTCGACCAGCCGGGCCACGCCGTCCTGCACGTCGACCTCCATCGGGCCGAGCGGGTAGCGGCCGTCGCCCATGCCGGCGGCGCCCATCGCGTCGGTGATGAACGCGACCCGGCCGCCCCCGGCGCTCCGGAACGCCAACTGCAGCACCGCCGGGTGCAGATGCACGCCGTCGTTGATCAGCTCGACGGTGACCCGCTCGTCCTCCAGCAGCGCGGCGACAGGACCCGGCGAGCGGTGCCCGAGCGCGGGCATGGCGTTGAACAGGTGGGTGGCGACGGTGGCGCCCGCCGCGACGGCCTCCTGCACCACGTCGTACGAGGAGTCGGTGTGGCCCACGGCGGCGATGACGCCGCTGTCGGCGAGGAGGCGTACGGAGTCGAGCCCGCCCGGCAGCTCCGGCGCCAGGGTGAGCATGCGGGTCTGCCCGCGGCCGGCCTCCACGAGCTTGCGGACGTCGGCGGGCGCGGGGTCTCGCAGCAGCGCCGGCTGGTGCGCGCCGCAGCGGTGCGCAGAGATGAACGGGCCCTCGAAGTGGATGCCGGCCAGCTCGCCGTCCTCGGCCAGCTCGGCGAGGACGCCGGCCTGCCGGGCGAGGTCGTCCAGGTCGCCGGTGACGGTGGAGGCGAGCATGGTCGTGGTGCCGTGGCCGCGGTGGGTGTCGATGACGGTGCGGGCCTGCTCGTGGATGCCGCCGGAGAAGGAGGCGCCGCCGCCGCCGTGCACGTGGATGTCGACGAAGCCGGGGACGATCCAGTGCCCGGTCAGGTCGGTGGCCGCGGGCCCGCCGTCGTCCCGCGGCTGGCCGGCGGCCTGCGGCGCCACCGAGGCGATCCGGCCGTCCGCGACGGTGAGCCGGGCGTCCTCGACGGTGCCGGCCGGCTGGACCACACGGGCGCCGGTGAGCACCGTGGCGCGCTCCCGCATCGAATCCCGCATCAGGCGGTTACCTCCGTGGCGAGTAGGTCCCAGGCGAGCTGCCCGGCGCCCAGGCAGGCGGCGGCGTCTCCCAGCTCCGCCGGGACGATCTGGGGGAATGTCTGGAAGGTGATACGCGCCCTGACGGCGCGTATCAGGGGGGTGAAGAGGGTGTCGCCGGCCTCGGCGAGGCCGCCGCCGATGACGATCCGGCGGGGGTCGAGCAGGGTGATGCCGGTGATCAGGCCGCCGGCGAGGGCGTCGACGGCGTCCTGCCAGACGGCTTCGGCCACCGGGTCGCCGGCCTCGACGGCCTTGGCGCAGTCCGCGGCGGTCGCGGCCGGGTCGCCGCAGGCGGTGGCCCACGCCTCGCCGACCGCGGAGGCGGACGCCAGCCGCTCCAGGCAGCCGCGCTGCCCGCAGCCGCAGGGCGGCCCGTCGGGGCGTACGACGACGTGGCCGATCTCGCCGGAGCCGCCGTGCGCGCCGGGCTCGATACGGCCGTCGATGCCGATGGCGGCGGCGATGCCGGTGCCGAGCGCGACGAACAGGAACCGGTCCACGCCGCGCGCCGCCCCGAGCCGGCCCTCGGCGAGCCCGCCGGTGCGCAGGTCGTGGCCGACGGCGACGGGGCAGGCCAGCCGCTCGCCCAGGAGCCGGCGAAACGGTACGTCACGCCAGCCGAGGTTCGCCGCGAACACCGCGACACCCTCCGCGTCGTCCACGATCCCGGGCACCGCGACACCGGCGGCGACGGCCGGTTCCCCGTACTTCTCCGTTCCCGCTGCCCGCAGCTCGGCGGCGAAGTCCAGCACGGCGGCGACGACGGCCTCGGGGCCCTCCGCGCGGGGGGTCGCCCGGCGCGTCTCGTGGAGCAGCGCGCCGTCCGCCCCGACGAGGGCGGCCTTCATGCCGGTGCCGCCCACATCAAGGGCGATGACGTGTCTCACGGGGGACAGTCTCGCCCGAGAACCGGCGAGAGGTCTAGTCCAGTCGCGATGACGGGACCGGTTTTCACCGGTATCCGGTCAACTGAGCGCCTCGGGCGCCGACCGCGGAGCACGCCGCTGCCGCACCGGCCGTACGCAGCCGGGGAGCCGCCCCGCCCGTTTGCCGCTGCCGGCGGATTGGCCGCACCCCCGCCGGGCCGCCCGGGCGCGCGCCGCCCGCCTGCGGCCCGCCGCGGGCGCCCGCTGTACGCGGACCGCGGACCGCGCAGCCGGCGCCGGAGGTGCACGGCCGAGGGTGCACTGGCCGCACCCCCGCCGGGGCCGCCCCGGCGCGCCGCCGCCTGCGGGCTCACCGCACCCCGCCTCGCCGCCCGCCGGGCTTACCGCAGGACGACGCTGCGCGTCAGGTTCCGTGGCCGGTCCGGGTCGTAGCCCTTCGCCTCCGCCACGGCCACCGCCAGCCGCTGGGCCCGTACCAGGTCCGCCAGCGGGTCGAGCCCCCGCGCCGTCGACTGAGCGCTCAGGTGGCCGCCGACCCGGCCCACGTCCGCCGCCAGCCCCTCCGGCAGCTCGCCGAAGTGCCACACCGCGCGCCCGGGGCCGGTGATGGCCATCGGGCCGTGCCGGTACTCCATCGCCGGGTAGCTCTCCGTCCACGCCCCCGCCGCCTCGCGCATCTTCAACGCCGCCTCCGCGGCGAGCCCGACGGTCCAGCCGCGGCCCAGGAACGTCCACTGCGCCGCCGCCGCCAGCTCCTCCGGCAGCGGCTGCGTCACCGCCAGCTCCGCGTCGACCGCCGCGTCCGTGACGGACTTCACCCCCGCCGCCGGCGCCCCGTGCAATTCGAGGCCGGCGCGCAGCAGCGCCAGCGCCGTCGTCGCGAACCGGGTCTGCACCACCGACTCCTCGTCCGCGTACGCCAGCGTGACCAGCTCGTCCGCGGCCGTGCCGACGGGCGTGTCCGCGTCCGCCGTGAGCGCGGTGGTCGCGGTCCCGGCCTCCCCGGCCCGTACCGCCGCCAGCAGGTCCAGCACCTCCGTCGTCGTCCCGGACCGCGTGATCGCCACCATCCGGTCGTACGTCCGCCCGGCCGGGAACTCCGAGGCGGCGTAGGCGTCCGTGTGCCCCTGCCCCGCCGCCTCGCGCAGCCCGGCGTACGCCTGCGCCATGAACCACGACGTGCCGCAGCCGACCACCGCGACCCTCTCCCCGGGCCGCGGCAGCCCGGGGACGGTCGGGGCCTCCTGCCGGGCCCGGCGCCAGCAGCTCGGCTGGGTGGCGATCTCGGCGGCGGTGCGGGACGGTTCGGCGGCTGCCATGAGGTGCGGCTCCCTGGTTGCGCTGGCGGACGTACGTCGTCACGCGCGCCGTTGCGCAGGCGCGCGTTCGAGCCGTTCCGCGGCCGTTGGCGTGAGGTTCAGCTCGCCGTCTCCCTATCAGCTCGGTACCTGGTGCAGCAATGGTGAAAGGGGGAGGGGGTTACGGAAGTGATATCCCCCTGGTGTAGACCTGGGAGGGGCGTTCCGGCCAGACTCGCCCCCTTAGCGGATTCTGTACGAGGTGGGCTAAAGCTGTGCAGCGGCGAAGATTTCTGAAGGCGGCGGCCGGTACCGCGGGTGCGGCGGCGCTGCCGCTGAGCGCGTGCGGGGACGGCAGCGGCGGCGGCGATGTCACGCTGAAGCTGGTGGCCGCCGAGTACGGCACGGGCGAGTCCGACACCGCCCGGCGCTACTGGGAGCAACTGGCGGCGAAGTTCTCCAACGACACCCCGGGCGTCTCGGTCGACATCGAGATCATCCCGTGGGAGGACATCGACGCCAAGGTCGACAAGATGGTCGAGGACGGCAACCCGCCGGACATCGCGCAGATGGGCCCGTACGCCGAGTACAGCTCCCGCGATCTGCTCTACAGCACCGACGAACTGCTCTCCATCCCCACCCAGGCCAACTTCGTGCCCAGCCTCGCCGCGGCCGGCGAGGTCAACCGCGTCCAGTACGGCATGCCGTTCGTCTCCAGCTCGCGGCTGCTGTTCTACAACAAGTCGCTCTTCGAGGCCGCGGGCCTGGAGACGGACCCCGAGGACGCACCCAAGAACTGGGACGAGCTGCTCGACGCCGCGCAGGCGCTCAAGGACGCCGGCGTGCCGATCCCGTACGCGCTCCCGCTCGGCCCCGAGGAGGCCCAGGGCGAGACGCTGATGTGGATGATCAGCGGTGGGGGCGCGTACACGGACGATGTCGGCAGCTACACGATCGACTCCGAGCAGAACATCCACACGTTCAACTGGATACGCGACAACCTCGTCGGCGGCGGCCTCACCTACGCCGCGCCGTCCGAGACCAACAGACGCACGGCCTTCGCCGACTTCGTCAAGGGCGACGTCGGCATGATCTTCGGCCACCCGACGCTGATGCAGGACGCGCGGCGGGAGAAGGTCGACCTGGGCATCGCCCAGAAGCTGCCGGGACGGGACGGGCCCTCGGAGTCGACGATGGGCGTCGCCGACTGGATCATGGCGTTCAAGGCCAACGGCCACCGCTCCGAGATCGGCCGGTTCCTCGACACCCTCTTCGACGACACCCACGTGCTGAAGTTCGCGCAGCGCTACGACCTGCTGCCGACGACGGTCTCCGGGGTGGAGAAGCTGAGCCGGGGCCGCAAGGACCTGCAGCCGTTCCTGGACCAGCTCCAGACCGCCGTCTTCTACCCGGACAACAAGACGTCGTGGGCGCGGGTGAACGCGGAGCTGAAGAAGGAGATGGGCAAGGCGGCCGAGGCGGGCGGCGAGCCGGCGGAGCGGGTGCTGACCAACCTGCAGAGCATCGCGGAGTCGGCTTCCTCGACGGAGGAGTGACGGCGGCGCATTCCGCCCTCCCAGCCCCCGGCAGCACTCACCGGGTGCTCAGCCCTCCCGGGCGTCGCGGCGGGCCTGCCGGACGCGCCGCAGCCGCTTGACGGTCACCGGGTCGTGCTCCTGCGCCCGGGGGTCGTCGAGGAGCGCGTTGAGCAGTTGGTAGTAGCGCGTCGGGGAGAGCCCCAGGCGCTCGCGGATCGCCCGCTCCTTCGCGCCGGGGGCCGGCCACGCGCGCTTCTCCAGCGCCAGGACGGCCAGATCCCGCTCGGTCAGCGCCGGGTCATCCGCAGACATACGGTGCACGGTACCGCGGGCCGGTAGGGTCCCGGGCATGGGCAGCAACTCGGCAGCACAGCTCCCCCTTCCGCGTACGGAGGCGGGCCGCGCCGGCCTCGCCGCGCTCCTCGCCGACCCGGAACAGGCCCTCGTCGCCTTCGACTTCGACGGCACCCTTGCCCCGATCGTCCCCGACCCCGACGCCGCGCGCGCCCACCCCGGCGCCGTTCCGGCGCTGGCCCGGCTCGGGCCGCGCGTCGGGACCGTCGCGGTCGTCACCGGCCGGCCCGCCGCGGTGGCCGTGCGGTACGGCGGCTTCGACGGCGCGGCGGGCCTGGCCCACCTGCGCGTCCTCGGGCTCTACGGAGCCGAGCAGTGGGACGCCGCCACCGGCACCCTGCGCGCCCCCGAGCCGCACCCGGGCGTGGCGGCGGTGCGGGCCGAGCTGCCCGGGGTGCTGCAGGCGGCGGGCTCCTGGCGGGGCACGTGGATCGAGGACAAGGGCCGCGCCGTCGCGGTCCACACCCGCCGTGCCGACCACCCCGCCGAGGCCGCCGACGCGCTGCGCCGGCCGCTGGAGGACCTGGCGGCGGCGCACGGCCTGGTGGTCGAGCCGGGCCGCTTCGTCCTCGAACTCCGCCCCCCGGGCATGGACAAGGGCCGCGCGCTGGCGGCCCTGGTCCGGGAGACGGGTGCCCGCACGGTCCTGTACGCCGGCGACGACCTCGGCGACCTCGCCGCGTACGACGCGGTGGACGCGGCGCGCGCGGAGGGGGTGCCGGGCCTGCTGGTGTGCAGCGCGGCGGCGGCGGGCGAGGGCGCGGAGGCGCTGGCGGACCGGGCGGACCTGACGGTCGAGGGGCCGGGGGGCGTGGTGGAGCTGCTGGCGGCGCTGGCGGCGGCGCTCGGCGCGTAGCCCCGCACCCGCGTCGGCGGGGCGGGTGCGGGCGGGGCTGCCGGACTGCGGCCCCCGTGGGGGCCGCAGTCGCCCGTAAGCCCGGTCCGCCCCGGCACCGCGCGCTGCCGGGGCCCGTAGCGGGCCTGGGCGACCGGTTCCGGGGCGGGGTGGCGTCAGGTGGTGGGGAACTCCTCGCGTTTGACGGCGGCGACGAAGGCGTCCCAGGCGGTGGGGGTGAAGGCCAGGTGGGGCCCGTCGGGGTCCTTGGAGTCGCGCACGGGGACGGTGGTCGCGGTGGCGGCCACCTCGATGCAGTCGCCGCCGTTGTCTCCGCTGTAGCTGCTCTTACGCCACGTCATGGCCATGCTGCCGGTATCCCTCCATGAACTCACCGATCAGAGCGGCGGAATCGCGGGCCGACAGAGCGTCAGCCCTGAGCAAATCATAGGCGCGCAAGTGGCGCTCGTAGACTGCCGGATCCTCGCTGAAGTGCCCGCGGTCAAGGGACTCGGAGTAGACGCACCTGTAGTCGTCGGGCAGCGTGATCAGCGACATCGAGGCGTTGGGGCGGATGAGTTCCGGCCGGTCGGCCGGGGTTCTCGGCCCCCCGCGCGAACGTGCCTGCCGCGCCCCGCGCCCCCGCCCTACCCCTCCGCCCGCAGCGCATCCAACTGCGCCAGGAACCACGCCTGCGGCGGCAGTGCCGTGGCCGCCTCCGCCAGCCGCTTCGTCCGGCGGGCGCGTTCGTCGCGGGGCATGGACAGCGCCGTGTGCAGCGCCTCCGCCGTGGCCTCCACGTCGTACGGGTGCACCACCAGCGCGTCCGCGCCGAGGTCCGCGTACGCGCCGGCCTCCCGGGACAGCACCAGCGCGCAGCCGTCGTCGGAGACCACGGGGATCTCCTTCGCGACCAGGTTCATCCCGTCGCGCAGCGGGTTGACCAGCGCGACGTCGGCGAGGCGGTATGCGGCGAGCGAGCGGGCGAAGTCGTCCTCGACGTGCAGCACGACGGGCTGCCAGCCGTCGGTCCCGTACTCCTCGTTGATGTCGGCGGCGAGGCGGCGCACCTCGGCGGTGTAGTCCCGGTACACGGCCAGGTCCTGCCGCGACGGGTACGCGAACGCCAGCTTCACGACCCGCTCGCGCCACTGCGGGTGCTGCTGGAGCAGCCGCCGGTAGGCCAGCAGCCCGCGGACGATGTTCTTCGACAGCTCCGTGCGGTCGACCCGCACGATGACGTGGCGGTCCGCGCCGCCGATCTGCGCGCGCAGGGCCGCCATCCGCTCGGCCACGTCGGGCCGCCGGGACCGCTCGCGGAGGAAGTCGGCGTCGGCGCCGAGGGCGTGCACGTCGACGTACGTGGTCCGCTTCCCGCGCCGGTCCGGCAGGGGGGTGTCGACGTGCGCGGTGTCCCCCGCCCAGAAGGCGTCGGTGTCGTTGCCCAGCACGTCGTGGCAGCAGGAGACGAACGCGCCGGCCCACCGGCGGGTGTGGAAGCCGACGCGGTCGGCGCCGAGCAGCCCGCGCAGCAGGGCGGCGGCGATGTCGTCGGGGAGGAGCCGGAAGTACTCCGGCGGTGCCCAGGGGGTGTGCGAGAAGTGCGAGATACGCAGGTCGGGACGGCGTTCGCGGAGCATGCCGGGCACGAGGCACAGGTGGTAGTCCTGCACGAGCACCGCGGCGCCCTCGGCGGCACCGTCGGCGAGGGCGTCGGCGAAGGCGCGGTTGTACGTCTCGTAGTCGGCCCACTGCCGGCGGAACTCGGCGTCGAAGACGGGGGAGACGGGGATGTCGTAGAGCATGTGGTGGACGAACCACAGGACGGAGTTCGCGACGCCGTTGTACGCGGCGTGGAAGACACCGGGATCGATGCCGAGCATCCGCACCCCGGGCTCGCTCACCCCACGCCGCACGGCTTCCCGGTCCCCGTCACCCAACGCGGCGCACACCCACAACGCCCCGGCGTCGGGCCCCACGGCGCTGAGCCCGGAGACGAGCCCGCCGCCGCCGCGCTTGGCGGCGAGGGCGCCGTCGTCGCCGACGGCGTAGGAGACGGGCCCGCGGTTCGAGGCGACGAGGAGGGAGGCACGGGGGGATGCGGCCATGGGCCGAGCCTAGCCAGGGAGGGGCGCCCCGAAACGCACCCGCGGGGGTGTGGCTGAGAGGGAGCCCCCACCTGGGTCCGGAGCAAAGCCGCGCCGGGTTCCGGGGCGGAGCCCCTCGGGGGTTCGGGGGGCTGCGCCCCCGGGGGTCTCGGGGCGCAGCCCTGAGTTTCGGGAAGTGGGGGTACCGCCCACGCCCGCAGGGCGTAGGGGGAGGGTACGGGGGGATCCCCCCCGCTACGCCACCGTCGTGCCCGGCTCCGCACCCCCGTGCCCCGCCCCGCCCCCCTGCCCCCGGGCCCCGCCGTGGCCCGCCCGGCGAGGGCTTCCGTACTCCGGGATCTCCCGCATCGGCGGCCGTTCCTCCGTGTCCACCCCGTACGTCCGCGGTGCGAACTCCCCGTCCGCCCCCCGCTCGAACTGCGTCAGCCGCGGCCGTACCAGGTGCCCCCGCGCCAGCCGCAGCTGCGCCGTGCGGTAGATCGCCGCCGCCATGCGGCCCAGCGCGCGGTCGTCCTGGTGGCGGTGGTGCCGGGCGCCGACGTCGACCTGGGCGAGCGCGTTCAGCCCCACGGTGTGCAGCGCGTCGACGAGCAGGCCCAGCTCCACCCCGTACCCCACCGGGAACGGCAGCCGTTCCAGCAGCGAGCGCCGGGCCGCGTACTCGCCGCCCAGCGGCTGGACGAAGCCGGCCAGCAGCGGCCAGTGGAGGTTCAGCAGCGGCCGGGCCACCAGCTCCGTGACCCGTCCGCCCTGGGCGACCGCCGAGCCGGCCACCGGCCTGTCGTATACCGCTTTCACGAACTCCACGTCGGGCTCGGTCAGCAGCGGGCCGACGGTTCCGCTCACGAGCGCGGTGTCGAAGTCGCGCAGGTCCGCGTCCACGAAGCAGACGATCTCGCCGCGGGTCACCAGCAGGGACCGCCACAGCACCTCGCCCTTGCCGGGTGCCGCTGGCAGCCGCGGCAGCACGTCGTCGCGGTGTACGACGCGGGCGCCGGCCGCGGCGGCGGCCTCCGCGGTGCGGTCCGTGGAGCCGGAGTCCATCACGACCAGCTCGTCCACGAGGGCACCGCCGCCGGTCATCAGCCCGGTCCGGATCGCGGTGACGATCGCCCCGACGGTGGCCTCCTCGTTGAGCGCGGGGAGTACGACGCTCACCGTCCCGCGGGGGCCCAGCGCGCGTTTGGCCGCCAGCAGCCGGGCGTGCGGCCGGTCCGCCGCGGACCAGGACCGTGTTCTCAGCCACTGCTCCACGTCATCGAGCACCTGCGGGCCTCCCCTTACTGGTGGTCCTGTGCGGTGTGGGGGCCGTCTCGCGTATCGGACGGCCCTCACAACTGTCCTGGTCGTCGGTTACAGTCTTGAACAACGTGCGTGACGTCCCTATGTCGGGGTCCGCGCGTCTCACAAAAGCGCCGGGCGGCTCCGCCCGACCGGCGCCATACAGAGCTCATCCAGAGGGGCAGAGGGAACGGCCCGTTGAAGCCCCGGCAACCCTCCGTCCGGTACTCGCGACGCTGCGAGGCCCCGGGCGGTGATGGTGCCAATTCCGTCCTGCGGCGAGATGCGTCGCGGGGAAGATGAGGAGAGAGGGCCTCGCCAGTATGGCTGTAGACGCTGCAGACACAGCTCCCACCCCGATCGCCGTCGATGGCGGCCCCGACCTGGGCCCTGCCGTGGCGCTCTCCTGCCGGGAGTGCGGGGAGCGGGTGCCGCTGGGTCCGGTGTTCGCGTGCCAGTCGTGTTTCGGGCCGCTGGAGGCGGCGTACGAGCTTCCCGGCGGTGACGCCGAGTCCGCCGCGAAGCTGCGCAGCAGCATCGAGGCGGGGCCGCGGAGCATCTGGCGGTACGCGCCGCTGCTGCCGGTCCCGGCGGACGTGGCGTCCAAGCCGAACCTGAATCCGGGCTTCACCCGGCTGCACCGTGCCGACCGGCTGGCCGCCGAGCTGGGCGTGACGGGCGCGCTGCACGTCAAGGACGACTCGGGCAATCCGACGCACTCGTTCAAGGACCGGGTCGTCGCCATCGCCGTGGAGGCGGCCCGCGCCTTCGGCTTCACCACGCTGTCGTGCTCGTCCACGGGCAACCTGGCCGGCGCGGTCGGCGCCGCCGCCGCGCGGGCGGGGCTGCGTTCGTGCGTGTTCATCCCGTACGACCTGGAGCACGCGAAGGTCGTCATGGCGGCGGTATACGGCGGGGACGTCGTCGGCATCGAGGGCACGTACGACGACGTGAACCGCTTCTGCTCGGAGCTGATCGGCGACCCGATCGGCGAGGGCTGGGGGTTCACGAACGTCAATCTGCGCCCGTACTACGCGGAGGGTTCCAAGACCCTCGCCTTCGAGATCTGCGAGCAGCTCGGCTGGCGGATCCCGGACAACATCGTCATCCCGGTCGCCTCCGGCTCCCAGCTCACGAAGATCGACAAGGGGCTGAAGGAGCTGATCGCGACGGGGCTGGTCGAGGAGCGCCCGTACAAGATCTTCGGCGCGCAGGCCGCCGGCTGCTCCCCGGTCTCGCAGGCCTTCCGGGACGGGCACGACGTGGTGCGCCCGGTCCGGCCCGACACCATCGCCAAGTCCCTGGCCATCGGCAATCCGGCCGACGGTCCGTACGTGCTGGACATCGCGCGCCGTACCGGCGGCGCGGTGGCGGACGTCACGGACGCCGAGGTCGTCGACGCGGTCAAGCTGCTGGCCCGTACCGAGGGGGTCTTCGCGGAGACGGCGGGCGGGGTGACGTTCGGCGTGCTGGCGAAGCTCGTCGCGGACGGCCGGATCGACCCGGCCGAGACCACCGTCGCGATCAACACCGGCGACGGTCTGAAGACCCTCGACGCGGTCGCCCCGTCCACGGGGCCGAGCGCGATCATTCGTCCCACACTCGACTCCTTCCGAGAGGCCGGCCTCGCATCATGAGCGTGAACGTCCGAATTCCGACCATCCTCCGTACGTATACCGACGGGCGGGCAGAGGTGAGCGCCGAGGGCGCGACTCTGGCCGAGGTGATCGAAGACCTGGAGAAGAACCACCGCGGCATCGCCGGCCGGGTGCTGGATGATCAAGGCAAGCTGCGCCGGTTCGTGAACGTCTACGTGAACGATGACGACGTCCGCTTCGCCGATGGCCTGCAGACTCCCACTCCGGAGGGGGCCGGCATCTCGATCATCCCGGCGGTCGCCGGGGGCTGTTGAACCCTGCTGTCGTGTGCGCGGCCCCACCGATCCGGAGTGGGGCCGTTCGCATGTCCGTACACGCGATAGGGTTGGGGCGTTCCCCCCTCGTGGCCCATGCTCCATGCATATGAGAACGCGACAAGTTCCCTGCAAATGCGGAGAGTTAATTGTCGTGATGGTGAGTTATGCCCTGCCCGAGTTGTCAGGGAATGGCGGATATTGATGGGAAAAATGCCGATCGAGCGTCCGCAGAATTCTCGTCCGATTGACCTGTTGCACTGGGCATCTGTGCGGATACATTCAGCCGCGGTCGACGCGTTCCGGCACACGCCCCGGCGTGTATCCGGGGGTGAGGTCTGACCCGGGTCCGCGGAGTGCGGTCCTGTGTAAGGGCCAGCAATAGGGGAGTTTGGAATGGCTCAGGGCACCGTCAAGTGGTTCAACGCGGAGAAGGGGTACGGCTTCATCGCGGTCGACGGTGGTGCGGATGTCTTCGTCCACTACAGCGCGATTCAGATGGACGGATACCGCACCCTCGAGGAAGGCCAGCGGGTCGAGTTCGAGATCTCGCAGGGCCAGAAGGGGCCGCAGGCAGACATGGTCCGCGTCAGCGGCTGAGCGCCGGGCATCGACCACGGACGACTCGCGAGAGGCCCGCACTCCCCCGGGGGTGCGGGCCCTCTGCTGTCCGCGTGCCGGCCCGCTCCGCCCGCGTGCCCGCGCCTCGCGCCTGTCCGTGCCTCGCGCCCGTCCGTGCCTCTCGCGTGTCTGCTCCTCCCCGCTCCTCCCCGCTCCTCCCTGCTCCGGTTCCGCTCTGGTCGTGAGGTAAGTACCCCGATGCCGCTTGCACTCACAGGGGGCGAGTGCTAATCATTGGCGTTAGCACTCTCCGTGTGAGAGTGACAGAAGGGACCGGTTCGGTGAGGTCCGTACGCCGGGTGGGAGGGAACCACACGGATCGCGGACCGTCCGTCGCGGGCGCCAGCGCGGTCCGGACACAGACCACCCCCCTGTCCGGGAGGACTCAACACAATGGCCAAGACCATCGCGTTCGACGAGGAGGCGCGGCGCGGCCTTGAGCGCGGCATGAACCAGCTCGCCGACGCCGTCCGCGTCACCCTCGGCCCCAAGGGCCGGAACGTCGTCCTCGAGAAGAAGTGGGGCGCCCCCACGATCACGAACGACGGTGTCTCCATCGCCAAGGAGATCGAGCTCGAGGACCCGTACGAGAAGATCGGCGCCGAGCTGGTCAAGGAGGTCGCGAAGAAGACGGACGACGTCGCCGGTGACGGCACGACGACCGCGACCGTCCTGGCCCAGGCCCTGGTCAAGGAGGGTCTGCGCAACGTGGCCGCCGGCGCCAACCCGATGGCGCTGAAGCGCGGCATCGAGAAGGCCACCGAGGCCGTCTCCGCCGCCCTGCTGGAGCAGGCCAAGGACGTGGAGACCAAGGAGCAGATCGCCTCCACCGCCTCCATCTCCGCCGGCGACACCCAGATCGGCGAGCTGATCGCCGAGGCCATGGACAAGGTCGGCAAGGAAGGCGTCATCACCGTCGAGGAATCGCAGACCTTCGGTCTTGAGCTGGAGCTCACCGAGGGCATGCGCTTCGACAAGGGCTACATCTCGGCCTACTTCGCCACCGACATGGAGCGCATGGAGGCGGAGCTCGAGGACCCGTACATCCTCATCGCCAACTCCAAGATCAGCGCGGTCAAGGACCTGCTGCCGCTCCTGGAGAAGGTCATGCAGTCGGGCAAGCCGCTGCTGATCATCGCCGAGGACGTCGAGGGCGAGGCCCTGTCCACCCTCGTGGTGAACAAGATCCGCGGCACCTTCAAGTCCGTCGCCGTCAAGGCCCCGGGCTTCGGCGACCGCCGCAAGGCCATGCTCGGTGACATCGCCATCCTCACCGGTGGCCAGGTCATCTCCGAGGAGGTCGGGCTCAAGCTGGAGAGCGCCACCCTCGACCTGCTGGGCCGCGCCCGCAAGGTCGTCATCACCAAGGACGAGACCACCATCGTCGACGGTGCCGGCGACAGCGACCAGGTCCAGGGCCGGGTCAACCAGATCCGTGCCGAGATCGACGCCAGCGACTCCGACTACGACCGCGAGAAGCTGCAGGAGCGGCTCGCCAAGCTGGCCGGCGGCGTGGCCGTCATCAAGGCCGGCGCCGCGACCGAGGTCGAGCTGAAGGAGCGCAAGCACCGCATCGAGGACGCCGTGCGCAACGCGAAGGCGGCCGTCGAGGAGGGCATCGTCGCCGGCGGCGGCGTGGCCCTGCTGCAGGCCGGCCACGTCTTCGAGAAGCTGGAGCTCCAGGGCGACGAGGCCACCGGCGCCTCCGCGGTGAAGCTGGCCCTGGAGGCCCCGCTGAAGCAGATCGCGGTCAACGCCGGCCTCGAGGGCGGCGTCGTGGTGGAGAAGGTGCGCAACCTGACCGCCGGTCACGGGCTCAACGCCGCCAGCGGCGAGTACGTCGACATGATCGCCGAGGGCATCCTCGACCCGGCCAAGGTGACCCGCTCCGCGCTGCAGAACGCGGCGTCGATCGCGGGCCTGTTCCTCACCACCGAGGCCGTCGTCGCCGACAAGCCGGAGAAGGAGAAGGCCGCGGCCGGGGGCGGTATGCCCGGCGGCGACATGGACTTCTGATCCGGGTCGTCCGCGGACGAACCGACGAACCGAGGGCGGCACCCCGAACGGGGTGCCGCCTTCGGGCGCGTGAGGCGTGTGCCCTCGGGCGCGTGGGACCTGTCGCTCCGGGCTGCGGGTCGGCTCCGCGGGGCGTGGCGCTGGGGCGCGTCGGCTCCGCGGGACGGGTCAGCTCCGCGGGAGCGTGGCGCTGGCGCGTGTCAGCCCTGCGGGGCGTGTCGGCTCCGCGGGCGGGTCAGTCCCGCGGGGAGGCAGGTCAGCTCACGTCGGTGGCGGCCTTCAGAGCCACCCGCAGGTGGCCGTGTGAGGCGTCGAGCAGCCGCTCCGCCGTGCTGCCGTCCACACCGCCGAGGATGGCGAGGATCGCGTTCTTCACCTCGCCGTGGGTCTCGGCGAGGGCGGCCTCCACCTCCTCGTCGCCCGCGCCCGTCGCCAGCGCGACGATGCGCCGCGAACGGGCCTGCAGCTTCTCGTTGGACGCGCGCACGTCGACCATCAGGTTCCCGTACGTCTTGCCGAGGCGGATCATCGTGATCGTCGACAGCATGTTGAGCACGAGCTTCTGCGCCGTGCCCGCCTTCAGCCGCGTGGAGCCGGCGATCAGCTCGGGGCCCACGACGACCTCGATGCGGTGGTGCGCCGCCGCGCACAGCGGCGAACCCGCGTTGCAGGACAGCCCGATCGTCAGCGCCCCCTGCCCGCGCGCGTACGTCACTGCGCCGACGGCGTACGGCGTGCGGCCGGAGGCGGAGATGCCGACGACCGTGTCGTCGGACCCCAGCTCCGCCGCCCGAAGGTCGGCCGCGGCCAGCTCCCTGCTGTCCTCCGCGCCTTCCGTGGAGGTGCGGAGCGCCGTGTCCCCGCCGGCGATCAAGCCGACGACCTGTGCGGGATCGGTGTTGAACGTCGGCGGGCACTCGCTGGCGTCCAGCACCCCGAGTCTGCCCGCGGTGCCGGCGCCCAGGTAGAACAGCCGGCCGCCGCGGGACATGCGCTCGGCGGTGGCGTCGATGGCGGCGGCGATCTGCGGCAGTTGGGTGGCGACCGCGCCCGGTACCCCGCTGTCCTCCTCGTTCATGATTCTGGCGATCTCCAGGCTGGAGAGACGATCGATCTCTGCCAGCTCAGGACGGAACGCCTCGGTGGTCAGGTTTTCCAGCTCCCGGCGGATGTCGGCTGAGGGAGAGGGCATGTCGGGGCGGCTCTTTCCATACGGTGCGTGGCGCGCGGTGGGCGGTGCGCGCACGCGGAGGTGGGTCGGTCACGGCGGCTTGCCTGGTGCGGTCGCCGGCGGTCGGACTGCCGTCGCGGGCGACCGGCGCGCGATGCGCGCCCGGCCGCCGGGCGGCGCCGGCGTCGTACGGCGGTGCGGTGGGACGCCGGCCGTCGGACGCCCGCGGGGACGTCGTCGGGCAGGCCGGTGCGGGGGGTGGTGCCTGGGGTGGTGCGGGGTGGTGCGTACCCGCGGGCGGGTGATGCCCGCGGGTGGTCCGTGTGCGGTGCGTGGTGCGTGAGCGGTCTGCGGTGCGTGAGCGGTCTGTGGTGCGTAAGGGGTACGTGGTGCGTAAGGGATACGTGGTGCGCGAGCGGTGGGTGGCGCATGGGCGGTGCGTGGTGCGGGTGGTGCGGGTGGTGCGGTGGACGCCTCCGGCGCCCGGGACACGTCCCGTACGCCCGGAACATCCGACCCGTCCGGCATGCTCGACCCGTCCGGCGCATTCGGCCCGTCCGGGACCTCCGGCGCGTCCGGTGCCGCGGGTGGGGGCCGCGCCGCCTGGGCGGAGGGCGGGTCGCCGGTGCATCGGTCGTCGTCGGGTGTCGCCGGGCGGTGTCAGGACCGCGGGCGGAGCGGGCTGTGCCGGTGGGCCAGCGCCTCGTACGAGGCGGCGAGCGCCGGGGCGGCCCGTTCGTACGTCCGCTGGGCCACGCCTATGAACAGGCAGTCCACGACCAGCAGTTGGCCCGTCCTGCTGGACATGGCCGCCGGCCGCAGCTCGCTCTCGCGGCCCGTGGACGTGGTGAGTATGTGATCGGCATACGACGCGACGGGGCCGTCCGGGCGGCCGGTGATCGCCACTGTGGTCGCCCCGTGGTCGAAGGCGACCCGCAGCGGCTCGATCACGTCGACCGTGCGGCCCGAGTGCGTGATCGCGATGGCCACGTCGCCCGCGCGCAGTTGGACGGCGTTGGTCACGGCCAGGTGCGGGTCGGGCGAGGCGTGCGCCACGACGCCGATCCGCAGCAGCTTCTGGACCAGGTCCTGCCCCACGAGGTTGGAGGCCCCGATGCCGTACACGTCGATACGCCGGGCGGCGGCCATGGCGGCGATCGCCGCCTCCAACTGCACGGGGTCGAGCCCGGCCGCGGTGTCCGCCAGCGCCTGCTGCTCGTCCCGCGCGAGCTTGGCGACGACGTCGGCCATCGAATCGTCCACCGCTATGTCCGCGGTGACCGCCGGCGCCCGCCCGGCCTCCTGCTGAGCCGCCGCCGCGGCGAGGGCCAGCCGCAGGTCGCGATACCCGGGATAGCCGAGCAGCCGCGCCGTTCGCACGACCGTGGCCTCCGACGTGCCGGTGCGCTCCGCGAGGCCGGTGACGGTGAGCGCGGCGCAGCCGGCCGGGTCCCCGGCGACGGCCTCGGCGACGCGCTGCATGGAGCGCGTCATGGACGGCGCGACCGTGCGCACCTTGGCCGCGAGAGCGGCGGGCGCGGGCGGCGTGGGCCCGGTCGGGGTGTCGGGGGTGAAAGTTTCCTTCACGCTGTAGCTCACATCCGAAAGATATTTTCGCGGCGGAGTGTGAGTCAACCCCCCGTGGCGGCCCTGTGGAAAACCCCCTCCGGTGCGGTGCGCCCGCCGCCCCGGCGGCGGCCCCGGCTGTGGACCCGGCCGCGGACCCGGCCGCGGACCCGGCTGCGGGCCCGGCAGACCGGGTGCCGGCTGCGGGACAATGGGCGCATGGAGCACCAAGGGCTGGAGCAGGCGCTGCACCGCGCACGCGCGCTGATCCTCGCCGACCTCAGCGCCGCCGACGTGGCCGAACCGGACGTGGTCACCTTCGTCGAAGACGCCGTGGTGCACCGCCGCTGGTGGGTGGAGCAGTGGCCGGAGGGGGCGGCGTACCTCGACGGCCTGGTGGCCCAGGACGTCCAGGACGCGCTCCTGGAGAAGTACGGCAGGTGGCCGCTGTGCCCCGTCTGCCACGACGTCGACTCCGCGGGCCCCCACGCGCTGGACATCGAACCGGAGCTGGGCCCGGACCCGCGGTGGGTGTGCGGCAGAACGGGCACGGCGGTGGCCCCGGTGGGCCGCCTGCGCGCGGGCGGCGGCGCGGGGTGACGATCTACGTAGACCCACCGACCTGGCCGGGGCACGGGCGGCTCTGGTCGCACCTGGTGAGCGACGAGTCGTACGAGGAACTGCACGCCTTCGCGGAGGCGATGGGGGTACCGCGGAGGGCGTTCGACGGCGACCACTACGACATCCCGTCGACGCGGTACGAGGACGCGGTGCGGCGGGGAGCGGTGGAGGTGGGGTCGAAGGAGCTGCTCCGGCGGCTGGTGGAGGGAGGCTTGCGGAGGCGGGGGAGGGGGACGGGGGCGGGTTGAGATATCCCCGCGTGTGCGGGGAGCACATGGAAATGGGGATGCTGAGAGGTCTGAGCCAGGGACCATCCCCGCGTGTGCGGGGAGCACCTGGTGGGGGCTTTCGCGTGTTCGGATCTTGTGGGACCATCCCCGCGTGTGCGGGGAGCACAAGTCCGTGCTCCACCCCGGGCAGCCCGAGTCGGGACCATCCCCGCGTGTGCGGGGAGCACTCTTGCTGACCAGGGTGTTTGTCCTGTGCCGCCCCTGGAACTTACCACTTTCACGGATTCCGGCATGCGGGGCGAAGATGGCGAATTCGTGATGAGGTGCGTGAATTTGGCGCACAGCGGCCCACCCAGCCGGCATACGCATGCGCCTACTCACCCGGGCACCTCGCAGCGCGAACGCCCACACATCCCCGCTGCGCCTCGATGCGAGACACCGTCAGACCACCCCCTGACCGCTCAGTTGACGATAGTGCGGTACCAACGTGACGTCCTCACGGGCCGTCAGCCAGCCGAGGGCGAGCACGATCGGCAGCGGCGCGCTGATGAACAGCCTGGTGACGATGCCGGATTGGCCAATTTCCTCGGCCCACGCGGTACGGGCGGCCTGCCAGGTCTGGTGGATGTGGGCGGCGACCGTCTCGAAGACCTCGCGGGTCTCCGTGAGGGTCCCCGCGGCCTCGACGACGGTGTGGGCGCCGCAGGGGTGGTTGTCGGGAGGGACGTACCCGGTGTGGCGGTGGTCTGCGGATCGCCGGGTTTCGCCGCTGGTGGCGACGAACTGGGCGTCCTCGATCATTGAACTCGGCGGGGTGAGCCGGACAATCAGCGCCAGCCGGTGCCGGTACTGCGCCGGGCAGTTGGGGTTGGCTTCGGGGGCCGGTGCTCCGGTCGCCTCGGCGGGGGTGGCCATGTGGCGCGTGACGAGCCCGCGTTGTGCCGCGGTGAGCGGATCGTTGAGGTGCGGGCCGAGGGTGATGGCGGGGACGGCGTTCTCGGTGCTGTTGTAGGGCAGGTGCATGACGTGGAGCGCGTGGAACTGGGTGTCACGCAGGCGTCGGCCCAGGAGGTAGCCGTCGCTCAGGGGCGCCAGGGGGTACAGGGTGA
The DNA here is from genome assembly GCF_059570535.1 of Streptomyces sp. CNP082. Taxonomy (NCBI): domain Bacteria; kingdom Bacillati; phylum Actinomycetota; class Actinomycetes; order Kitasatosporales; family Streptomycetaceae; genus Streptomyces; species Streptomyces sp. CNP082. The sequence continues at coordinate 66,489 of NZ_JCANSZ010000017.1, read as the reverse complement.
CGGAGCTGTCCGGGTCGCTGTCCCAGTTTTCTGTGATTCGGGCGCTGATGAGCCTGGCCGCCAGGTCGGCACGGACAGCAGGATCGAGCGTGGTGCCGCCCGGGCTGAGCATGTCGGGGTGAAGCTTCAGCGTGCTGCTGTGGCTGCTTGTCGAGGCTTTCTCCATTCGGCCGAGGCGGATCGGGTCCGGCTCGGGGTAGAGACAGGCCACCACTCCGACGCCTCGCTGGCGGCCCAACACCCAGCCGCCGATGACGGCGGCGATGGCGACGGCGAAGACGACAAGGTAGCTCCACAGGCCACCACCGGCGAACTCCTGGAGGATGTTCGGTACGACGCCGACGGCGACGCCGAAAGAGGTGGCGACCGTGATGGCACCGAACCCCTCACGGCTGGTGACGAAGTGCCATAGCTGGCGATACCAGGGGATCATTCTCAGCACCTCACGAGGACGGCGAGACGGCGCGGACGAAGGTCGCCGGTGTGGGCCCGGCCAGCTCCAGCAGTTCGAAGCCCAGCCTGTACGCCTCCGGCCGCAGCGGGCCCACCTGATGGTCGTCCTCGTCCCAGGGACGACCAGGGCGTACGTGGACCCGCAGTCCGCCGCCGGTGTCCCCGACGTGCAGGACGGCGACCAGTGCCTGCACGCCGTCGAAGCGCAGTCGAAGACAGCGCGCACCGTCTTCGTCCCAGGCCCACAGGTGGGTGGTGGCGTGGAGGGCGGGCCCGGGCAGGTCGGCGGCGGGGGCGATGTGGAAGCCGTCCAGGTCTGCCCAGGCGCACGTGGTGCCGGACAGGAGAGCGCGGGCATCGGGCCAGGGCAGTCGGCCGCGGCGCTCCAGACGGGCCGGGGCGGGCGTCACGACGCTCGCGGTGCCGGTATTCACGCGGGCATCTCCTTAGGGGCGTGGGCGTTCAGTGCGGCCATGGCGGCAGGACGTTCGGCCGCCAGCCAGCGGGCGGTGTTCTCGGTGGCGGTCAGGGTCCCGAGGCCGCGGGTGGTGCCGCCGCCGATGCCGGTCCGTCCCTCGTGGATGTCGTACAGGGCGAGTACGAGAGCGGCGCGTACGGGGTCGGGCAGGTCGCCTTGGCGCTGGATGCGCAAGGAGAGGGTTCCGTCCTCGACGACTTCCTCGGTGAACAGCAGGTTGTCGCGGGCGCCGCCGAAGACGCGGTCGATGGCGACGTGGTTGCGCAGCCGGCGACGGCCGTCGCGGACGGCGGAGTCGTTGAAGATCAGCGTTCCGCGCACACCAACGCTGCCAGCCGGTTCGTCACTGTGCTTCCGCGTGCCGGAGAACCCGAACTCCGCGCAGGCGGCGCATTCACCGCAGGCCCCGCCGCCGCCGACCGAGCCGCAGGCGGGGATGCCCACGGAACGGAGGATGAACTCCACGCGGGCACGCAGCAGCCCCTTCCAACTGCTGCCGGGGATCACGGGGACGTCGTGGTGGTCGAGAAGGACCGGGGCGTAACCGGTGCTGCCGTGTCCCCGCTCGCGGTGCTCGCCGGTGCCGAGGTGGATCGCGTCGACGATGCGGAAGTGCAGTTCGCGGCCGAAGACCAGCGGGATCTCCGCCGCGCCGCGGGCATCGCCGGGGCGGGTGGCGTCGTAGCGCAGCTCGGCTTGGTCGTCGATGAGGCCGGGCCCGCCGTTCAGCAGCCAGTGCCGCAGTCCTTCGAGGGTGGACAGGTCGATGGGGCGGTGGTGGATGGTCAGCAGCCGGGCCTGGCCGAGACCCGTGGTGCGCCCGCCGCCGAAGCAGGGGCGCCAGGTGCGCAGGAGTGCCAGCAGGTCGTCCAGCCGGTCGGTGTCCCCGGCGGCGGTGTCCCCCGCGTCGGCGTCCAGCCGGAACCAGACGGTGAGCCGGGTGCCGGGCGGGACGACCTCGCGTTCGTGGAGGGTGTTCGCCTCAGCCGCGGCGCGATGCCGGTCGATGGCGGTGCGGCGGCGTACGGCCGGCTCCGACGGCCCGTCTTCAGGCAGCTCAAGACGGGTCCCCAGCACGCGGACGGGGGACGCGACGGCCACGGTCTTGTCGTCGTCGCCCTGCTCCTTCCGCACCTCGCCGAAGAGCCGGACCTTGCGTTCCTCTTCGAGGGCGGCGCCGCGCAAGGCGCCGGCCACGGAGCTGCCCGGCACGTACGGCAGGCCGTCGCCGTCACGGGCAACCGGCAGGCCGGGGGTGAGGACGGAGCCGACGGTCAGTGACTCGGGCGCGGCCACGCCGCCGGGCGAGGTGAACTCAAGGTCCGCCCGCAGGAGATGGATGACGGCGGTCATGGCTGCTGTGCCTCCTCGTCCGGCATGTTCAGGAAGCGCAGGGCCGCGAGGGTGCGATCGAGGACGTGCGGTGAAGCGTCCAGCAGCATGCGCTCGATGTCGTCCCGGTCGCTGTCGGGCAGTTCACGCAGTCGGAAGCGGGAGAGTACGGCGGTGCTCGGCGGCTCGCCCGCCGCGCGGCCGGCGGCGTAGGGGCGGAGCTGGTCGGCGAACCACCTGCCGTGGCCCGTACGGTACAGCGCGCGGGCGTGGCTCTCGGCTTCATCGGGTGCCGCCGCTTCATCGGGTGCCGCCGCCTGCCTGCCGGGGCCGGCGCCTTCGGATCCGGCGCGGGCAGGTGCCCGCCAGGCCGAGACGGCGGCCTCCACGGCGCCGAAACCTTCGTTGCGGCGCAGGCCGATCCCGCGTGCGGTCAGCGCCTGGAGCGCCTCCGGCAGGGGCCGCTCGGCGAAGGCCAGCCGCAGCACCGATCCGGGGCTCAGCGCCAGCTCGGTCGCCTTGGGCAGGCGGGAGGCGGCGTGCCAGCCGCCGACGTGCTCACGCCTGGCCCATACCCGGCTCACCTCGGCGATCGGTGTGCCGAGCAGGTCGGTGAGTTCGTCGTTGAGGGCGTCCCGCATCGCATCCTGGTCGCCGATGTCCAGCGGCAGGCCGCTGGGGCAGGTCAGAGCCGCGGGAGAGAGCAGCCGGAGGACGACGGTCGTCGCAGTCGCCGGCAGTTCCGGGTGTGCGGGGGCCGTGGCGAACGCGACCCCGCCGCCGGTGCTGCGGCCTCCGCCCATCCTCAGCTTCCTTGGCTGCACAAGCCAGTCCGCCGCCGGCTGGGGCAGGCCGCGGGGCACGATCCGACCGTGAAAGGTGCGGTGTCTCCCTTCGGAGTCGCGGTGGGACAGCGCCCGGCGGGTGAACAACTCCTTGTCCTTGGCGACCTGGCTGTCGTCGTCGATCTCCAGATGGGTGCGCTGTACGTGCAGTCTGCCGGCACGGCCGCCGAAGAACTCCACCTCGCCCCGTCCGCCCGTCAGCGGTGCGGCCTGGTGGCACAGCCCGCAGTGCTCGGGTTCTTCGTCGTCGGCGAACGCCGTGTCTACGTAGGCGTCCGGGGAGCAGCGGTACTTGCAGCGCTTGACCGACAGCGGCACGATCCCGGACCCCGCGCAGAACAGCGGACCGTAGCGTACGTCCGCTTCGAACAGGGCGGTGAACTGCTCCCGTAGCTGAGGGGAGACCTCCATCGGAAACCCGTGATCGCGAATCCACACCGTTGCCAGGGCGCCGCGCAGCACCGAGCCGGGGATGTGGGACAGGGTCTGCGTTGGTGCGGTGCCGGCCGGACGTACTCCGAGGGCCAGCGGCTGGTGCGCGGTGACGGTCACGTCCAGCATGTCGGGCATCTCAGGCATGCTCCCTCCAGCGGGTGGCGAGCAGGCGGAAGCGGTCGATCAGCTCCGGGTCCACCGCGGGTTCCCGCGGAGTCAGGGTCACCCAGCCGAGGCCGCGCCGCCGGCTGCCGCCCAGGCTGTGCACGCCGGCGGCGGCGCAGGCCAGCACCACCACGTGGTCCGCCTCGGTCAGCTCGGGTCCGGCCGTCCGTGGCAGGCGGGTATGGCGGGAGACGGTGAACTCCGCGGAGGCGGCCCACACTTCCTCCCCGTACAGCAGATGGCCTTGCTTCGCCGCGCCGGTCTCCTCGTCCAGCGACACCTGCGCGCGTACGCGGACTCGTGGCCGTCGGTCCGGAGGGGACGGGAAGGAGGCGGCCTCCCAGGCCCAGGCCGACGGATGCCGGGCGGTGCCGAAAACCGCGTCGGCGAGACCCTTCGCGCCGGGCAGGAGCCGTTCGGCGGAGTCGCGCATCAGGCCCTTCAGCGAGGATGCGGGGAGCAACTCGTCCGGGTCGACGGCGGCGTCGATACCTGGGCGGCCCCTGCCGGTGGCCACGCGGAAGGGCCCGTGGAAGGCGATCGTCACGCGCACGGCCACCACCTCGCCATCCCCAGCGCGGCCTCCAGGGGAATCCCGCAGGGCGGATCGCCGTCGGGTGGGCCGCCGAGCGGCGGCAGGAACGGACGGATGGCTTCCCAGTGCCCGACACGGCGGCTCTCCACCGCTGCGGCGGTGAGGGGACCCCGGTCGCGCAGGATGCCCGCAAGGCGCGCCCGGTGGGCGGCCGGAACCGCGGCCAGCCGTGTCAGCGCCCGGTCGGCGGCGGCGGGGTCGCCCGCCGGGGTGCGCAGCACCTCCAGGAGTACCGGGCGATGGCGGGGCGCGTCGGGCCCGTCGGCCGTGATGTCCAGCCACTGGATGGACGACCTCTTTCCTTTCGCTTCCCTCTTGGCCTCCGCCATCCGGTCATAGGCCGACTCGCGCAGCAGGTTCAGCGGCTCCTTGTGATGCGAGAAGACCACGCCGGCAGACGCCGTGGGCGGCACGAGCGCGGGACGGCCGTCGCGGCTGCCGTTCAGCCTGGTGATGAGGTCCGCGGCTGCCTCGTGCACCGCCGTGTGGAACCGCTGCAGGAACGTGATCGTGAACTTCCACGCCCAGTCGGCGGGCATGCTCAGCAGTACGTCGTCACCGCCGACGACGTGCGGGATCACGCACAACTGCGCGTAGTCGTGCTCGATGTGCAGGTCGTACACCGTCTCCTGCAGCGCGTCACGGGTCGCCTGCGACAGCTTCGCGGACAGCTCCTCCTTGGCCTGCCGGAGTCCGGGGTCCCGGCTCCCCTGCCTGGCGAGTTCGCCGAAGAACTCGCCGAAGGCGTTGCCGTCGGCGGCGACGGTCGCCAGGTGGTTGCCCTCTCCGCCGCCGAGTGCGGCAAGGGCCGGGAACATCTCGGGCGGCCGGTCCAGCCCCAGGTCACGTACGAGGCGGCCTTCCGGGGTCCGGTCGTCGTCGAGCATCGTGTCGCGCGGGACGTTGCGTTGCAGGCAGTCGGGACACAGCGGTCGCCGGACGCCGGTGACCGGCGCTGCCACGGCGGCCGGGCCCGTGTGGCACGTACGGCACGGTGCGGCCAGCGGGAACTCCGCCGGCGGCGGCATGTCGTACCGCACCTCACCGCGTCCGATGCGCGGCTTCATCTGCCGCTGGTAGACCTCCACATACGACGCGCCCCTGCCCCAGACCGAAGTGAACTCCGCTCCCGGAAGGGCACGGCGAAGGTGAGCGAAGACCGCGTCCTGTACGCGCCGCACCCGTGGCGCCGGATCCTCGTCCGGCGCGACGGAAAACCGCATACTGACCACCCCGTCCACCTCACCGGCTTCCGTGTTGACCTCGGCCAGCCCGTCGACGGTGCGCTCCACGGCCTCGCGTCTGGTGGCGGCGGCCAGGGTGTGGGAGGCGGCCCGGTGGCCGCGCAGGCTGGGCGTGCGGGAGAGGTAGGACTGGATGCGGACGATGCCGACGTCGAGGTAGATGTGCTCGGGTACCGGTGCGCGCCCGGGTTCCGGGGCGGTGGCGGTCACGCTTCACCGCCGTTGCCGTTGAGGGCATTCGGATCCTTGACGACCTTCATGCCGATGGCGGGCGAGTTGGGGGCCGGGAGTTGCTTGTAGGGGGTGCCGCCCGTCTTTCCGTAGGCGCCCGCGGACTCCTTCCAGAAGGCGAAACTCGCCTTCAGCACCTTGGGGTTGCCGAAGTGTTCCTCCGGTCCGGGAAGCCATCCCGCGGGCGGGTACCACACGCGGTCAGCCGGGGCCCAGTCCAGTCGTAACACCGGGGCGAGCCGTTTCCACACCTGGCCCAGTTCCCTGGACGCCGACTGGCGGAAGGCTGCCACCATGGTTCCGGTATCGGCATTCGCCTCCGGCGGGCCGGCTCCCAGATAGCGGCTCTCCGCGCTGTCGAGCGAGGTGATCGTGACCCGCGAGGTGCAGGTGCCGAACCCCAACGGGCGTCCACCGCCGACCGCCCAGCCGTAGTGGACCGGATCACGCTTGTCCTTCTCCTTCTCCTGGGCGTCATCGGTGTGCAGCAACAGGCCGGGGTCCAGCCCGCTCAGCAGACCGCCCAGCTCGGCCGGGAGCAGGTTCTCGAAGAACACCCGTGCCGTGAACACAGAACCCTGCGGAACGGACTCGGCGGTGGAGATCAGCTTGTTGTCCGCACCGTACAGCTTGCGGAAGATCCCTCCCCGCTCCCGTTCGGCGTGGAAGTACGGGCGATCTTCCGGTCGACCGGTCAGCCAGTAGTGCTTACGCCCCCGGAGCTGGCGCCGGCCGTTCTCGTCCCGCGCGCCCCATTCGCGCAGCGGCGAGTCGTTTCCCGTCTCCGCGGTCTTGTTCTCCAGCTTCTCGCCGCGCGCCAGATAGAACTGCCCGGCGCCCGGCCGTGGCGATCCCATGGGGGGCAGGTGGCGGACATCCGGCTTCAGGGCCGACCGTGGGACGGCGTCGGAGAACCGGACATGACCGCGATAGGCGTCCTGATGCGCTGCGCCTTGGCCGTCCTTCTGGTTTCCGTCGCCGGCGTCTACCGACCCGAAGAGGCGGCAGCTAGGGCACAGGGCCCGGGAATCGGAGCAGGCGGCCCTCAGGTGTTCCGGCACCCGTTCCCGGGCATCGCCTGCGCCCTGGTGACGCCAGACGACCGCCAGTGAGATCTCCTTGACGACGGCTTTCTCGCCCGTGAGCTCCGCCCGTACCCACACCACCTGGCCCTTGCGGAGCTCGCGCGCCGACCGGTCGCGGTAGCCGAGCAGCACAGTCCCGTCTCCCGGGTGGGAGACCGGGATCTGATCTTTCACGGCTTTCGCGGGATTCCCGGGGTTCTGCCGGGCCTCCTGGACGTCGCGCGTGCCGTCCACGGCGGCCAGGTAGTTCTGCCAGGTCTCACCGTCGACGACCGCGTCGCGGACCGGTCCCGCCAACTCCCCCGTGGCGCAGAAGTAGCGCCCCCGGAGCTTTCTCGGGCCGTCGGCGTCGGGGTTCTTCCGGGTCTTCTTACGGGTACCGGCGTGGGTGACCAGCACCACCACGTCACCGTCCTCCGCCTTCCTCACCTGGGCACCTCGATTGCCGAGCTCCCACCGCCCCAGGCCGGATTTCTCCACTTCGCCGACCAGCTCCACCCGCACCCCGGAACGGAGCTGCTCCGGACCGCCGAGCCCACGGTGCAGAATCTCGGAATCGACCCACACCGTTTTCTCCCGGCAAAGGTGCAACCGTACGGGAGCACCCTTCTCGTCGACCTCGGTGATCAACGCCAGTCGCCATGCGGTGTCCTGCACTCTGACGTGATTCCGGTAGCCGGGCCGGAACGAGTCGTTGAACACCCGCAGGCAGCCACCGGCGATCGTTTCGTGCAACGACCGGATCGTGCCCGCCAGTGAAGAACCGGGGATATACGGCTGCGGCTCTTCGAATCCGGGCACCCGACGGCGCGGGAACCTACCTTCCTCGCCGTCGTAGACGTTCCGCAGCAGGAGGGGACTGCGCGCGGTGATCTCCACATCGAGGACGCCGCTCAGCCGGCCGCGCACCAGCTGACCGTGTCCGGCGGGATCGCTCCGCCATTCGGCGCCGGGCCCGCCCTTCGGTAAGGGGACGAAGGTGTACGGATTGACGAACTCGTCCCGCCCGACCGATGCGGCTGCCACAGGCCCCCCTGCTGGATGGATTGGTGGTGGGTAACTCGGCGACCAATCAAGCCGGTTGAGTGCGCCGACCGCAAGCTGATCGGTGCAAGGCCAGCCATTTTGGCGATGGTGCGGCAGCCCCCGCTCGGCTGGATTTCCGCCACCGACGTCGTTCGGGGCGACCCCCGCGGTGTGCGGGGAGCACCGGGCCAGGGCGGGGGCCGCCGGATGGACCGGGGTCTATCCCCGCGTGTGCGGGGAGCACTTGATCATCAATCTCACCGGGACCGACCTCGTGGGTCCATCCCCGCGTGTGCGGGGAGCACTCTTTACGACCTGCAGTCTTACCCACTCTCTTGGTCTAGTTTCAACACTAGTTCCGACTCGGGCATTTCGGGCTATGGCCGGCATTCGGCCTACCGTCGGCTGCGCCGCAGCACGCCGTAGGCTGCACTCGCCAGGAATGTTCCCCGCCCGCATCCGCGTTTCCTCAGTCATGCCCCCGCCCCCTCCCCAGGCCGGAGCCCGCCTCCCCGCCTCTGTGCACGTCCTCGGCGTCGCTGTCTTTGCGCTTGGCACCTCGGAGTTCATGCTCTCCGGTCTCCTCCCCGAGATAGCCGACGACCTCGACGTCTCCATCCCCCGCGCCGGGCTCCTCATCTCCGCGTTCGCCGTCGGCATGGTCGTCGGCGCGCCGACCCTCGCCGCCGCCACCCTCCGGCTTCCCCGCCGGACCACCCTCGTCGGCCTGCTCGTCGTCTTCGGGGCCGGGCACATCGTGGGGGCCGTCTCCACCTCCTACGGGGTCCTCTTCGCCACCCGCGTCGTCAGCGCCCTCGCCTGCGCCGGGTTCTGGGCCGTCGGTGCCGCCGTCGTCGTTGCCACCGTCCCGGTCGGGGCACGCGCGCGGGCGATGGCCATCATGCTCGGCGGGCTCAGCGTCGCGAACGCCGCCGGGGTGCCCGGCGGGGCGGTGCTCGGGCAGTACTTCGGCTGGCGGTCCGCGTTCTGGGCCGTGACGCTGATGACCGCCGTCGCCCTCGTCGGGGTGGTGGCGCTCGTACCCGGCGGCGGGCCCGCCGAGGGTGCCCAGCCGCGGCTCCGCGAGGAGTTGCGTATCTACCGCGACCGCCAGGTGTGGCTCGCCATGGCGACGATCGCGCTCTTCGCGGGCGCGACGTTCTCCTTCTTCTCCTACCTCGCCCCCCTCCTCACCGACGTCGCCGGCCTCGGTGACGGCTGGGTGCCGACCGTGCTCGCGCTCTTCGGCGTCGGGGCGTTCGTCGGCACCGTCGTCGGCGGGCGGATGGCGGACCGGTACCGGTTCGGCACCTTGTACGTCGGGCTGTCCTCGACCGCCGCCGTGCTGGTGGCGTGCGCGCTGCTGGCCTCGTACCCGGTGGCGATCGTGCCCCTGTCCGTACTCCTCGGCGCCACGGCCTTCACCAACGGGCCCGCTCTCAACGCCCGGATCTTCGACATCGCGGGCGACGCGCAGGGCCTCGCCGGCGCGACCGCCACGTCCTCGTTCAACATCGGCAACACCGTTGGCCCCTGGCTCGGCGGCCTCGTCATCAGCGCCGGCCTCGGCTACGCGGCCACCGCGTGGACCGGCGCCGTGCTGGCGACGGGCGCGCTCACGCTGGCGGTGGTCGCCGGGCGGTCGGCGGCGCGGCGTACGCGGCTGGTGGCGCGCGGCGAGCCCGCGGCGGAGCGGGCCGGGGGAGCGGTGAAAGCGACGGGATAAGGGCGGGACAGGCACGGACTGTCACTCCCGTGTGGTTCCCTGCTGTGCAGGGGCAGGGAGGGGTGCACATGCTCGCGGAGACGGCGGCATTACGGCTCGGGACGATCGTCGCGAACGCCGCGGCGCGGCTGTGGCTGCGCGGCAGGCAGCGGGACCAGGAACGCCTGCTGCCCATGGAGGAGCTGGTACGGGTACGGGTCCCGGGCGTGCGCCTCCAGCGCGAGGTCCACCAGCAGTTCGAGCAGATCACCAACGCGGTGTACGACCGCCTCGATCCCTACCTGACCCACGCCTTCGACCGCCTGGACCCCGGCGGCCGGCAGGCGGTCATCGACGCCGTGGCCGACACCTTCGCCCGCGCGGACCTCTCCGACGACGCCCTCCTCGCCGCCGACGCCCAGCCCGCCGAGCTGGTCCGCCGCATCACCGCCTCGGTGCCCCCGCCGGCCGGGCTGGGCGAGACGGAGACGCGGCTGTACGAGACGCTGTTCGCCGAGTGCGTCGCGTACTACGTACGGATCGTGCGCAGCCTGCCGGTCTTCGAGGAGCGCGCCGCCGCCGAACTGCTGGCCCGTACGTCCACGCTGGGCGCGGAGGTGGCGCGGATCCTGGCACGCCTCCCGGACCGCTCGCTGTTCGCGCCGGACGGCTCGGACCTGGACACGGACTTCCGGCGGACATACCTGGAGCTGGTCAGCCGGGACCTTGACGAGGTGGAACTGTTCCGCGCCACGTCCGACCGGGCGACTCCGCAGCGCGTACGGCTGTCGGTCGCGTACGTCAGCCTGCGTACGACCAGGGACGACGCCGATATCCGCCGCGCCACGCGGAGGGCCGTACCGCGGCTCAGGCCCGACATGAGCAACTGGGAGGAAGGCGGGCACACCTCCTCCGGCATGCGGGTCGAGGCCGCGCTGAGCGGTGCCAACCGCGCGCTGCTGCGCGGCGAGGCGGGCTCCGGCAAGACGACGCTCCTGCGCTGGCTGGCGATCACGGCCGCCCGCGGGGGCTTCACGGGCGACCTGGCCGCGTGGAACGGCCTCACGCCCGTCTTCGTCAAGCTCCGCGACTACAGCGGACGCAAGCCCCCGAACCCGGAGGCGATGCTCGACGGGGTGGCGGGGCCGATCACCGGAGTCATGCCGAAGGGGTGGGTGGAACGCCAGCTCGACGCGGGCAAGGCGCTGCTCCTCATCGACGGCGTCGACGAACTGCTGCACCGCGAGCGCCAGGCGGTCCGCGACTGGCTGCGCAGGCTCCTCGGCCAGTACGAGGACGCACGGGTCGTCGTCACGTCCCGCCCTGCCGCGGCGGGCGCGGACTGGCTCCGGCGCGAGGACTTCACCGCGCTCCACCTGGACCGGATGACACCGCCCGACCTGGCGGCCTTCGTACGGCAGTGGCACCAGGCCGTACGGGAACTGGGCGGTGAACTGCCCTGCGCGGTGGACGACATCCCGCAGTACGAGCAGTCCCTCCTCAGCAGCCTCAAGGACCGCGCGCACCTCCAGTCGCTGGCGAGCACTCCGCTGCTGGCGGCGATGCTCTGCGCGATGCACCTGAACAGGGGCCGCCAACTGCCGCGCGACCGGATGGAGCTGTACCGCAACGCCCTGCACACCCTGGTCCACAACCGGGACGCGGACAGGAATGTACCGAGCGCGGCGGACAGCAAGCTCGTTCTGCGCGACAAGCTCGTCATACTCAGGGATCTCGCATGGCGGTTGTCGGACAACAACCGGAGCGAGATCGACGTGGACAGGGCCGCCGATTACGTGGCCGCGAAGCTGCGAGGGATGCGCCACCTGGATGTCCTGGACGGCGAACGGGTGTTGGGCCAGCTACGGCAACGCTCGGGCATCCTCCGTACGCCCGCCGTGGGGCGCATCGATTTCGTGCACCGCACTTTCCAGGAGTACCTGGCCGCCGAGGAGGCGGCGGAGGAGGACCGCATCGGCAACCTGGTCGAGCGGGCGCATCTGGACCTGTGGCGAGAGACGATCACCATGACCGCCGGCCACGCGAACGCGCGCCAGCGGGAGGAACTGCTCGACGGCATCCTGAACCGCGCCGAGGAGGAACCCCGCCACGCGCGCACGCTGCGGCTGCTGGCAGCGGCCTGCCAGGAGACGCTGCCGTCGGTGTCGGTCGGGCTGGGGGGCCGGTTGGACGAGGCCGTGCACAAGCTGCTCCCGGCAAGGCGGAAGACGGACCCGCCCGCGCTGGCGGCGGTGGGACCGACGCTGCTGCGCTGGCTGCCGACGTCGCTGGGGGAGCTGACGGAAAAGGCGGCGGCCCAGACGGTACGGACGGTGGCGCTGATCGGTGGCGAAAAGGCCCTGGCCATGCTGGAGGGTTTCGTGGGGGACCAGCGTGTGGACGTCATCGACGAATTCTTCCGCGCATGGGACTACTTCGACGCGGACGCCTACGCCGACCGAGTCCTCTGCCGATTGCCGTTGACGGATCGCTTGGTGAGTATCCGGCATTCCGGTCAGCTGCACGCGGCGAGTCGGCTGCGTGGGCTGACGGACATATATGTGCGTCACCCGTTGCGCAGACTTGAGTTCGTGGCCGACCTTCCACCCCTGCGGGTACTCCGGGTGAGCATGCTGCGCGAAGAAGCCGATCTGTCCGTCCTCCAGGCCCATCCCGACCTGGAGGACCTCGTGCTGTTCGGCACCAGGTCGGTCCGCGGGGTGTCGGCTCTCTTGGACCTGCCACGGCTGCAATGGATCGCGCTCCCTCTCTCCGAGGGTCTGGACCTGCATACGCTGCGGCACTACCCCGACCTCACGGGGGTCAGCTTCTCCGAGGTGGGGGAGAGGGACCTCGCTCCGCTGACCACCCTTGCCGGCTTGGAATACCTATCCCTGTTCGGTCACGGCCGGGGCACGCTCCGGGGTTTCGATGAGCTTGAGGGAATGACGGGTCTTGAACAGTTGGACCTCTATTCCCTCGACGGTGATACATGGCTCCGGGGACTGAAGAGCGTTCCGCCCTCGCTCACGGAGCTGTTTATGTGTGACTGCGTGGTGTCGCCCGACCGCCAGACCTTCACGCGCTTCAGCGACCTCGAAGTGGCGACGTTCGATCAATGCCACACTCCCGACGGTACGCCCGTCACCGTCATGGACATCCCGGGGGTGAGTGTCCACGTCTACTGACGTCCCGCCCGAACCCCTACACCCCCAGCAGCTCCAGCTCCGTCCCCACGTTGTGCCGCGCCGCCGCCTCCCACCGCCCGTACCCCGTCTCCGTACGGAACAGCCGTGACAGCCCCAGCAGTTGCCGCAGCACCGCCGCCCGCCCCTCCCGGAACGCCTCGTCCGGCACGAAGCCGTACTCCTCCCGCACCGCCGCCGCATACGCCGCGTACGCCGCCGGGGGGCCCGCCAGCACCGCGAGGTCCGCGTCGCACAGCACCTCGCCGTTGCGGTCCCCGGCGCGTGGGTCGTGGCTCGCCGTGAGCCGGACGAGCCGCGCGACCTCCGCGACCCGCTCGTCGCCCACCCCCGCCTCCGCGAGGGCGACCTGCGCGAGTCGCGCACTGCGCTCCTCGTTCTCGCTGCGCTCCGGCCGGTAGACGGCGTCGTGGAACCAGGCCGCGAGGCGTACGGCGTCGGGGTCGTCGGCGTGGTCGGCCAGCTCGTCGATGCGGTCGAGGACGGCGGCCAGGTGCGTCGCGGTGTGGTAGCGCCGCTGCGGCTCACCCCACCGCTCCAGCAGGTTCTTCCCGTACGGTACGGGGTCGGGCGGCGCCGCGCCGGACTGGCAGCGGGTGAGGAGGGCCGTCCAGCGGTCGAGGAGGCCGGGGGCGGGCGGCGCGGTGTCCGGGCCGGGGGGCTGGTTTTCTGCGGGGGCGGGCATGGTCACCATTCTGCGCGATATGGCAGGCTGTGCTTCATGTCTAGACCAATGCTGCTTGAGGTCATCGCCCTGGACGCCGCCGACGCCGCCGCCGCGGAGGCGGGCGGCGCCGACCGGCTGGAGTTGGTCACGGACATGGCCGCCGACGGGCTCACCCCGTCGCGCGAGACCGTCGCCGCCGTACGGGCCGCGGTCGCGATCCCCGTACGCGTCATGCTGCGCGCCGAGGACGGGTTCGCGGCCGGGGACGTGGAGGCGCTGGCGGCGCGGGCGCGGGCGCTGCGCGCGGAGGGGGCGGAGGAGTTCGTCCTCGGCTTCCTGGACGAGGCGGGCGGGCCGGATCTGGCGGCGGTCGGGCGGCTGCTGGAGGCGGTGGGGGACGGGTGCCGGTGGACGTTCCACCGGGCGATCGACCGGGCGGCGGACCGCGACACGCTGCGCAAGCAGCTCGCGGGCCTGCCGGGTCTTGACACGTACCTGACCGCGGGCTCCGCGAACGGTGTCGCCGACGGCCTGGCGGTGCTGGTCGCCGAGGCCGCCCGCGCGACGGCGGGCCAACCCGGCTACGAGCCCCGGGTCATGGCCGGCGGCGGCCTCACCACGGCCCACGTCCCGCGCCTGCGCGCGGCGGGCCTGGACGCCTTCCACGTCGGCGGCGCGGTGCGCCCGGAGGGCTGGTCGGGGCCGGTGTCGCCGGAGTCGGTGGCGGAGTGGCGAGCGCTGCTGGACGCGTGACCGCGGCGGGCCGGGGCCGGGGCCGGGTCCGGGTCCGGGGGCGCCCGGGTCCGTGGGGTGGGCCGGGTCCGTGGGGTGGGCGGTGTCGTTGTGTGTCGCTCGGCAAAAGTCGGCGCCGGTGGGTGATTTAGCCTGGTTTGGCGAGGGTGTTACCGCGAGTTTCTACCGGTGGCGCGCACGAGCCGCCGATGCGCTACGCCCCGCCCCCCGTCCCCCTACGCCCCCGGCCCCGACGTCGACTCCCGCACCTGCAGCGCCGTGCGCAGCACCACCGTCTGCAGCGGCTTCTCCGTCCCTGCGATCCGCTCCTGCAGCAGCCCCGCCGCCGTCCACCCCAGGTCGTACGACGGCAACTGCACCGTCGACAGCGGTGGGCGGACCAGCGACGCCCACGGGACGTCGCCGAACGACAGCACCCCCGTCCGCGGCGGTTCCGTGCCGGCCTCCCTGAGCGCCTGCAACGCGCCCACCGTCATCAGGTTGTTCGCCACGAACACCGCGTCCGGCGGCGACGGCAGCGCCAGCAGCTCCTCCATCGCCGCCCGGCCGCCCTCGACCCGGAAGTCGGCGTGGCGCACGTACTCCGGCGGCAGCGTGCCCCCGTCCGTCTCCCGCAGGTGGTCGCGCAGCACCGCGCGGTAGCCCGCCAGCCGGTCATCGGACGTGGACGCGCCCTCCGGGCCCGCGATGCACGCGATCCGGCGGTAGCCGCTGCGCAGCAGGTGTGCGGTGGCCTCCTCGCCGCCGTGCTGGTTGTCGACCATCACCGCGTCCACGGACGCGCCCCGCGGGCGCCGGTCCACCGCGACCACCGGCATCCCGCGGCCCTCCAGCACCGACAGGTCCGTCCGGTTCCGCGATGCCGCGGCCACGATCACGCCGGCCATCTGCTCCGCCGCCGCGATCTCCAGGTAGCGCCGTTCCTTGTCCACGTCCTCGTCGGTGTTGCACAGCACCACCGACAGGTTCGTCTGCTGCGCCGCGTCCTCCACGCCGCGCGCGAGCGACGTGAAGAACGGGTTCTCGATGTCCGGGATGATCAGCCCGATGACGCTCGCCCGCTGCATCCGCAGCGACCGCGCCACGCGGTTCGGTGAGAAGCCCAGCTCGGCCGCGGTCTTGCGGACGCGCTCGGCGCGCTCGGGGGTGACCCGGCCCCCGTTGAAGACCCGGGAGACGGTGGCCGGCGAGACCCCCGCGGCGCGGGCCACATCGTTGATGGTCGTCAATTCTCCGCTACCTGAACCTTTCACGCAGGCGCGGGAGTCGGCCGCGCGTCCGGTGCCCTGCCGCCCATTCTCCGTCAGTCCGGGGCCCGGCCGGGCCGCGGCCGGGCATCGGATACGTGCGTCCCGCGGCGCGGTCCCGGCGTCCGGTCGGGTACGTGGACGGGTCGGCGCGGACGGTGTTCTCCACGGTCTCGTACGGACCTCTTGACACCGTCTTGCGTGAACTCTACGTTCGCGTGAAATGGATTTCAAGGGATTTCCGATGGGGCCGCCATCTGCCGCCGGAGACCGCTCAGTTGCTACGCGCGCACTTGGGATGTCCCACCCCGCACCCCGTACGAAAACGATTTCACAACGGAGCGTCCATGAGCACCACGTTCGGCCTGGATGACCTCGCCCGTACGACCCCCGCCGTCACCCGCTCCATCAGCGCGGAGAACCCCACCGGGGCCAAGGGCGCCGGCGGCGCCGCCACCGAGGGCACCGGCGCGCGGGCCGCCAGCCGGCTCGGCCGGGGGTGGAAGATCTCCCCGAGCATCGACATCGCCGCCGGCGAGACCGCCGTGCTCGCGGAGATCGACGGACCGGGCACCCTGCGCCACCTCTGGTGCACCACCGCCCCGCACGCCGCCTGGCGCCAGTCCCTGCTGCGCGTCTACTGGGACGGGGCGGAAACCCCCGCCGTCGAGGTGCCGCTCGGCGACTTCTTCTGCAACGGCTGGAGCGTCTTCAGCCAGGTCTCCTCGGTGCCCGTCACCGTCGCGCCCAACGGCGGCTTCAACGCGTACTGGCCCATGCCCTTCCGCCGCCGCGCCCGCGTCACGCTGGAGAACCTCGCCCCCGAGCAGATGACGCTCTACTACCAGATCGACTACGAACTCGCCGACGTCCCCGCCGACGCCGCCTACTTCCACGCCCAGTGGCGCCGCAGCAACCCCGTCGACGAGTCCTCTGTCCATACCCTCCTCGACGGCGTCACCGGCGCCGGCCAGTACGTCGGCACGTACCTCGCCTGGGGCACCAACAGCCCCGGCTGGTGGGGCGAGGGCGAGCTGAAGTTCTACCTCGACGGCGACGAGGACTGGCCCACCATCTGCGGCACCGGCACCGAGGACTACTTCGGCGGCGCCTGGAACTTCGACGTCAAGCCGCACGGCTACACCGCGTACACCGCACCCTATCTGGGCCTGAACCAGATCCTCCGGCCCGACGGCCGCTACGCCAGCCAGCAGCGGTTCGGGATGTACCGGTGGCACGTCCTGGACCCCGTCCGCTTCCGCGAAGACCTCCGCGTGACCGTGCAGTGCCTCGGCATCGGCGCCGGCCAGGGCAACGGACTCCGGCACCGCTACCGCAAGAACCGCGACGACATCGCCTCGACCTCCCTGTTCTACCTGGACGCCCCGTCGAGCGCGTCCCTCCCGGCCACCCCCGGCCTGCTGGATCTGGAAGTCGACGCCCCCGACTGACCTCCCGTACGCGCGCCCCGCAGCGCCGGTACGAACCGGCCCCCCGACAGCGACAGCACCCACCCGACAGACAGGGGCCCGACATGCTCCACCACGGCAACGCCGCCGCCCCCGCCCGCGGCGCCCCCGCACGCCGCCGCTTCCTCGGCACCGCCGCGGGAGCCGCAGCCGCCACCGCCGCCGCCCCGCTGCTCAGCGGCTGCGGCAGATCCGCGAGCGCCGACGGCGGCACCCTGAAGTTCTGGCACTTCTACGACCCCAAGGCGTCCGACCCCGCGATGGCCGCCCAGTCCAAGTGGTTCGACCAGCTCATCAAGGACTGGAACGACACCCACGACGTCACCATCGAGCCCTTCTTCGTCCCCGGCGTCAGCTACCAGGGCTCCAAGATGGTCACCGCCTTCGCCGCCGGCGCCGGACCCGACATCTTCCTGCTCAGCCCCGGCGACTTCACCCGCTACTACAACGGCGGCATCCTCGCCGACCTCACCCCGCACCTCGACGACGGCGTCGTCGAGGACTACGGCACCAGCCTCACCAGCCGCACGGTCGACGGCCGGGTCTACGCCCTGCCCATGGAGGTCGAGCCGCTGGCCATGTTCTGCAACGTCCCCGTCTGGGAGAAGGCCGGCCTCTCCGAGGCCGACATCCCCGTCACCTGGGACCAGCTCCTCGACGCCGGCGACAAGATCCGCAGCAAGACGGGAGCCGCCGGCCTCGTCTTCCACACCGACCCCGGCTACTACCAGAACTTCACCTGGTACTGCTGGATGTGGCAGGGCGGCGGCGAGGTCGTCGACAAGGCCGGCAACGTCGTCTTCGACTCCCGGGGCGCCCGCCAGGCCCTCGCCCTGTGGCAGGACGCCGTCGAAGCCGGCATCGCGCCCCGTACGCTCCCCGCCGCCGACGACCGCATCACCGCCTTCACCTCCGGCCTCGCCGGCATGTGGCAGATCGGCATCTGGGAGGTCCAGGCGTTCAAAGCGGGCGCCCCCGACCACGAGTACGGGGTCTTCAAGCTGCCCGTGCCGCCCGGCGGCGAGTACACCACCACCCTCGGCGGCTGGTCGTTCTGCGCCAGCACCCAGGGCGCCAACCCCGACGCCGCCGCCGAGTTCTGCGGCTGGGCCCTCGGCGGGATGTCGGACGAGTCCGTCAACCGCACCGTCGAGTGGTGTACGGGCGTGAAGTCCGACATCTCCCCGCGCACCTCCGCCCTGGAGCGCGGCGCCGCACAGGGCGGCTACGACTCCTGGGCGATGAAGAAGTTCAAGGAGGACATCTTCCCCGGCGGCCGGGCCGAGCCCCGCTACCCGCCGATCGTCTACAAGGCGATCTCCGACGCCATCCAGGCCACCATGCTCGCCGGCAAGGGCGTGGCGAGCGAGGCCGACCGCGCCGCCCAGACGATCGACGCGTACATGAAGAGCTACCAGGGGGCGAGCCTCATATGACCAGCATCGCCGCGCACCAGCAACGCACCCCCGGCGCCGCCGCGAAGCGCGCCGCCGCCCCCGCCGGCCGCCGCCGGCTCGGCAGCAAGGGCCGTGAGCGGCTGGCCGCGACGCTGTTCCTCCTGCCCGACGGCCTCGGCCTGGGGATCTTCGTGGTCCTGCCGATGCTGCTGTCGTTCGTGCTGAGCTTCTTCCAGGTCTCGGGCTTCGGCTCGTACGACTGGATCGGCGTCGGCAACTACGAGCGGATGGTCAACGACCCGTACTTCTGGTCCTCGATGTGGGTCACCGCGAAGTACGTCGTCATCCTCGTGCCGACGCTGTTCGTCGTCAGCCTCAGCCTCGGCGTGCTGATGAAGCAGATGCTGCCCGGCATGTCGGTCTACCGCACCGCGCTCTTCCTGCCCCACATGCTGAGCCTCGTCGTCGTCGGCCTGCTGTGGAAGTTCATGCTCGACGACCAGACCGGCGTGGTGAACAAGGCCACCGACGGGCTGGGCGCGGGCACGCGCTCCTGGCTCGGCGACCCCGGTGTCGCGCTGTACGCGGTGATCGCGGTCACCGTCTGGTATTACATGGGCTACTACATGATCATTTTCCTGGCGGGTCTCCACGAGATCCCCCGGGAGCTGTACGAGGCCGCGAAGATCGACGGCGCCGGGCCCTGGACCTCGTTCCGCCAGATCACCTGGCCGCTGCTCAAGCCCACCAGCTTCTTCGTCCTCATCGTCAGCACGGTCGCCGCGATCACCGGCACCTTCGACCTCATCTTCGTGCTGACCGACGGCGGTCCCGCCAACGGCACCGCCGTGGCGATGTTCTACATCTACCAACAGGCGTTCGTCTTCGGCGAGTACGGCTACGCCGCGGCCCTCGGCTCGTTCCTCGTGGTCGTGATGGTCGCCCTGTCGTGGCTGATCTTCAAGGCGACCAAGGGCGGGAGGTTCGACGATGAGCACTGACACCCTGCCCGGCGGCAGAACCGCCCGCCCCACCCCGCTGCGCGGCCCCGGCCGCCGCCGCACCCGCGCCGGGCTCACCGTGCTGGCCATCGTGCTGTCGGTGCTGAGCGTCTTCCCCGTGCTGTGGCTGATCACCTCGGCGCTCAAGCCGCGGGAGGCCGTCACCGACGGCAAGCTCATCCCCGAGGACATCACCTGGGGCAACTTCCGCTACGTCCTCACCGAAGTGGCCTTCGACCGCTGGCTGTGGAACAGCTTCCTCACCGCCGCGGTCATCACGGTCCTCGCGCTGTTCTTCCACTCGATGGCCGCCTACGCGCTGGCCCGGCTGCGCTTCCCCGGCCGCGACGGCATCTTCGTCGTCATCTTCTCCACGCTGCTGATCACCCCGCCGGTGATCCTCATCCCGCTGTTCATCGTCGTCCGCGAGCTGGGCATGCTCGACAGCTACGCGGCCCTGATCATCCCGCCGCTCTTCAACGCCTTCGGCATCTTCCTGCTGCGGCAGTTCTACCTCGGCATCCCGCGGGAGCTGGAGGAGGCGGCCATCGCCGACGGCGCCGGCTACTTCCGGATCTACTGGAGCATCATCCTGCCGCTGTCCCGGCCCATCCTCGCCGCGCTGTCGGTGTTCTTCTTCCTCGCCAACTGGAACGCCTTCGCCTGGCCGCTGGTCGCCACCAGCAGCGAGGACCTGACCGTCACCCAGGTCGGCATCGCGTCCTTCACCACCCAGTACGGCGCGAACTGGAACTACATCCTCGCCGCCGCCGTGGTCGCGGTGATCCCGATGCTGATGCTCTTCCTCTTCTTCCAGCGCCAGATGGTCGAGTCCATCAAGACCTCCGGCCTCAAGTAACCCCTGCCGCCCACGTACGAGCACCGCCACAACCGCACGCAATTGGAGGCCAGCCCCATGGCACGCATCGGTCTGCTGTCCATCTCCGACGGCCGGGACTACGTCCAGCGGGACGTACGCGACCACGTTTCCCGCGCCGCCCGCGAGCTGGCGGCCATGCTCACCGACGCCGGGCACGAGGTGATCACCGCACCCGAGCACGTGGAGTCCAACGTCCTCGCCACCTCCCAGGCCCGCTGGCTCGCCGAGCGGCACGTGGACGTGACGGTCTTCCACCACTCCGTGTGGACCTTCCCCCACTTCACCATGCTGGCCGCCGAGGCCACCCCGGGCCCCATCCTGATGGTCGCCAACCTCGACCCCCGGTTCCCCGGCATGGTCGGCCTCCTCGCCGGCGCCGGCGGCCTCGACCAGATCGGCCGCACCCACGCCCGCGCCTGGGGCGACCTGGCCGACCCGGCGGTACGGGACCGGATCCTCACCCACGTCCGCGCGGGCGCCGCCGTGCAGCGGCTGCGCGGCTCCACCTTCGGCCGGATCGGCGGCCGGCCCATGGGCATGTACACCGCCACCGCCAACACCGACCAGTGGATGAAGGTCTTCGGCGTGGACGTCGAGGAGATCGACCAGTGGGAGATCGTCCGGCGCAGCGAACACGCCGACGCCGCGCGGGTGAAGAACGCCCGCACCTGGATCGAGCGGCACGCGGCCGGCGTCCACTACGACGGCGACCGGCTCACCCCCGAGCTGCTGGAGCGGCAGATCCGCTCGTACTACGCGATGCGCGAGCTGATCGAGGAGTGGCACCTCGACTTCTCCGGCATCAAGGGCCAGCCGGAGCTGACCGCGAACTTCTGCACGATGGACGTCGCCGAGGCGTTCCTCAACGACCCGTACGACTGG
The DNA here is from genome assembly GCF_059570535.1 of Streptomyces sp. CNP082. Taxonomy (NCBI): domain Bacteria; kingdom Bacillati; phylum Actinomycetota; class Actinomycetes; order Kitasatosporales; family Streptomycetaceae; genus Streptomyces; species Streptomyces sp. CNP082. Next base: position 45,393 of record NZ_JCANSZ010000017.1, on the reverse strand, counting down.
GAGGGCCCCAAGGACACCCATGTCACCTCCACCGAGGCGGACATGGACGCGGCGCTGACGATGCAGGTGCTCAAGCTGCTCTCCGGCGACCCCGTGCTCTTCGCCGACATCCGGCACTACCACACCGGCCGGCAGGTCTGGGACCTGTGCAACTCCGGCCAGCACGCCACCTGGTACGCGGCCCGCTCCGCCGATCCCGCGGAGAACATGCGGCACGTCAGCTTCCTCCCGGAGGTCTTCTACTTCCCGGCCGGCGGCGCCTCCGTGCAGCACCTCGCCGCGCCCGGCGCGATGACGTTCGCGCGGCTCACCCGGCTGGGCGGCGATTACCGTATGCACGTGCTGCGCGGCGAGTTCGAGACGTACGACGGGGAGACCAACGAGCGGATGATGCGGGCCTCCACGTGGGAGTGGCCGCACGCCTTCGCGCGGCTGAGCCCCACCGCGGAGGAGTTCCTGACCCGCTTCGGCAGCAACCACATCCACGCGGTCCCCGGCGACTACGTCGCAGACCTCCGCGCGGTCTGCGACCAGCTCGGCATCGTGTACGACGGCTTCGGCGACGCGGCCTAGCACCATGGGACTCCTCCTCGGCATCGACATCGGCACCTCGTCGTCCAAGGGCGTGCTCGTCCGCGGCGACGGCACCCTCGTCGCCCAGGCCGCACGGGAACACGCCACCGCCACCCCCCGGCCCGGCTGGGTCGAGCACGACGCCGAAGAGGTGTGGTGGGCGGACTTCACCGCGCTGACCGCCGAACTGACGGCCGCGGCACGGGACGTGGCGGGGGAGGGGATCGACGCCGTCGGCGTCAGCGGGATCGGCCCCTGCCTGCTGCCCGCCGATGCCGCCGGCACCCCGCTGCGCCCCGCGATCCTCTACGGCGTCGACACCCGCGCCGGCGCCGAGATCGAGGCGCAGACCGCCCGCTACGGCGCGGCGGCCGTCATCGCGCAGTGCGGCTCGCCGCTGACCAGCCAGGCCGTGGGCCCGAAGCTGGAGTGGCTGCGCACGCACGAGCCGGAGGTCTACGCCCGTACCCGCCGCTGGTACATGGCCAGTTCGCTGCTCGCGTACCGGCTCACCGGCGCGTACGTCCTGGACCACCACTCGGCGAGCCAGTGCACGCCGCTGTACGACCTGCGCGAGCGGCGCTGGCTCGCCGAGCGGTGCGAGGAGATCGCGCCGGGCCTGGAGTGGCCAGAACTGGTCTGGCCCGCCGACGTCGTCGGCGAGGTCACCCCGGCCGCGGCGCGGGCCACGGGCCTGCCCGCGGGGATCCCCGTCGTCGCCGGCACGGTCGACGCCTGGGCGGAGTCCACGGCGGTCGGCGCCACGGCCGCGGGGGACCTGATGCTGATGTACGGCACGACGATGTTCCTGGTCAACGTCGTCGCCCAGCCGGTGGCCAGCCCGAAGCTGTGGGGCACGGCCGGCGCCTTCCCCGGCACGTACTGCCTGGCCGCCGGCATGGCCACCTCCGGCGCCGTCACCGGCTGGCTGCGCGACCTCACCGGCTCCGACTACGCGACCCTCGTCGCCGAGGCCGCCGGTGTCCCGCCGGGCGCCGAAGGGCTGCTGATGCTCCCGTACTTCGCCGGCGAACGCACCCCGCTCTTCGACCCCGACGCCCGCGGCCTCGTCCACGGCCTCACCCTGCGCCACACCCGCGGCCACCTCTACCGCGCCGCGCTGGAGGCCACCGCGTACGGCGTCCGCCACAACCTCGCCGCGATGACCGAGGCCGGCGGCGCACCGGCCCGCCTCGTCGCGGTCGGCGGCGGCGCCCGGGAGCTGTGGACGCAGATCGTCTCGGACGTGACCGGAAAGGAGCAGCAGATCCCCCGCCACCTCATCGGCGCCGCCTACGGTGACGCCTTCCTGGCCGCGGTCGGCGCCGGTACGGCGTCCCCGCCGGACATCGCCGCCTGGAACCCCGTCGAGTCGACGGTCACCCCGGACCCCGCCGCGGCCGGCGTCTACGCCGAGCTGTACACCCACTACCTGGACCTCTATCCGGCGACGAAGGACGTCGCGCACGCGCTCGCCGCCCGCCAGCACGCGGACGCCCGAGCGGAGTGAGACGTAGGTCACTATCACGTGTCTGTGACATCACGGTTGCTTTCCCGCCATCGAAGACACGGCCCGGCGTCGCTACGCTCGTTGAGGCACAACGGGGGCAGGTGGCTCCCCTCCCAGCTTCGACGGAGGGTATGACGGCACCATGAAGGCGCACAGGGCAGGTACGGGGGCGGTGGCCGCGGCGCTCGGAGCCGTGCTGCTGCTGGCCGGTTGCGGCGGTGACGACGGAGGCTCGTCCGGGGACAGGATCGAGGGCGCGGAGTCGGGCGACAAGGAGCCGTCCGCCGAGCCCACCGAAGCGGAGCCCGGCGCTCCGCAGTTCGACCTCCCGGACGACGTGCAGGTCGAGATCTCCGACGACGCGACGGGCGACGAGCAGAAGGACGCGATCCTGCGGGACCACGGCTACGCGCTGATGGCTCAGCAGGAGGCGTACGCGGCTACGGAGGCCACGCCGAACTTCGACACGTACTGGGACGGCGAGGCCGCCGCCACGTTCGAGGCCGACTTCGCCGAGTACCGCAAGGACAACGCCACCATCACCGGAAGCGACGTCTTCTACTTCCGCGAGGTCACCTCGCTGAAGGACGGCCGCGCCGTCGTCGCGTACTGCGAGGACCAGAGCAAGGCGTATCTGAAGAACGCCGAGACCGGGAAGGTCGCCGAGACCGAGGCCACGCTGAACTCCTTCATCGACGCCCGCGCCACGATGGAGAAGAGCGGGGGCCACTGGAAGGTCGTGGACTACCAGGCAACGAGGGGGAGCAAGGAATGCCGCGACGAAGCCTGACACACGGGACCCGCGCCACCGCCACGGTCGCGGTGCTGGCCTGCGGGCTGCTGCTCGCCTCCGCCGGCCAGGCGGCTGCGGACCGGGACACCGGGACCACCGAGACGACCCCGGACACCGGCAACGGCGACATCGGCTCGCGGGTGGAGTACGTCTACCACAGCCCCGGCGGCGGTCAGCCGATGACCAGCTCGACGGGCAACTGGTCGCCGCCGGTGTGCTGGTTCGAGCCCCGGTACACCAACCAGGAGCTGTACGAGCACAACGAGGACCTTGAGGAGAAGGGTCCGCTGGAGGGCATCGACCACGACACCGCCGACAACCGGGAGGAGGAGACCGACGCCCACAAGGGCAAGGACGGCATGTGGTGGGAACGCACCCCGATGATGTCGCCCCGCTCCTGCGAGATCGGCGAGCTGTGGATCTGGGTGGACCGCGGCGACCCCGACCCGCCCGCCGACGCCATCGACCCGGAGATCCTCGCGGGCCTGGCGTACGACAGGACCAAGCTCCCGGCCCCGCCGGTCGACCTGAAGCCCAACGACGACCGCAACGTGGTCAACCTCCCGACGAAGGTCGAGTTCAGCGAGCCGCTGGACCGCGTCTGGACGACGGCCAGCCTCGCCGAGCCCCGGGCCGGCATCAACATCGCGGCCACCACCGTCGCCGAACCCGTCTCGCTGCGCATCGACGCGGGCACGGAGTACGCCGACCCGGCCTCCTGCACGTACGACCTGGTCGAGGCGGACGGCGGCTACCAGGTCAACAGCGACGGCGCCGACTGCAACATCACGTACCGCAAGTCCTCGGGCGGGGGTACGTACCCGATGGAGGCGCAGATCGTCTGGAACGTCACGTGGAACCCGACGGCGGGCCCGGACGGGGCGCCGCAGAACGATCTGCCCGACGGGCTGTCGACGTCCGAGCAGGACGTGACCGTGAAGGAGATCCAGACGGTCGTCCGCTGACCTCGTTCTTTATGCTCATCACGGCGCCCCCGGCCGGAGAGGCCGGGGGCGCCGGTCTGGCGGGGGCTCCCGCGTACCTCACCCGCGGTGTCCGATGCGCGGGGAGAGCAGGATGTACACGCGGGTGCCGGCGTGCGTGGGCAGAGGCTCACCGAAAGGCTGCCTGGTGGCGGAGTCCCACAACCGGACCGTTCCGTCCTCGCTGATGTCGGAGACCAGCACGGGGCCGCCGGGTGACGTCGTCACGCCGACGGCGCTGCCGGCGGAGGCGGTGAAGGGCTGGCCGACGAGTTCTCCGGTGGCCGTGTCCCACGTGAGAATCGTGTCGTCCTCGCTGCCCGCTGCCAGCAGGGAGCCGTCCGAGGAGAACGCCATCCCCCAGACGGTGTTGGTGTGGCCGGTCAGCGGTTCGCCCACGGGCTGTCCGGTGGCCGGATCCCACAGCCGTACTGTCCAGTCCCGGCTGCCGGTGGCGAAGAAGCGGCCGTCGGGGGAGAACTCCAGCCTCAGCGCGGCGCTGGTGTGCCCGGTGAGCGGTTCGCCGACGGGCTGGCCGGTGACGGGGTCCCAGAGCCGTACCGTGCCGTCGACACTGCTCGTCGCGAGGACGCGGCCGTCGGGAGAGAACCCCACCCCCGCGACGCAGTTGGTGTGGCCGGTGAGCGGTTCGCAGACGGGCTTGCCGGTGGCGGTGTCCCACAGCCGTACGGTCGAGTCCAGGCCACCGGTGGCGAGAAGGCGGCCGTCGGGGGAGAACGCCACGTCCTCCACCGTGCCGGCGTGGCCGGTGAACGGTTCGCCGACGGGCCGTCCCGTAGCGGTGTCCCACAGCCGCGCCGTTTCGTCCACACCGGCGGTGGCCAGGAAGCGGCCGTCGGGCGAGAACGCCATCTGGAACACGCTGCCGGAGTGGCCGGTGAGGGGCTGGCAGACGGGCCGGCCGGTGGCCGGGTCCCACAGCCGTATCGTCCCGGCCTCGCCGAGGCTGGTGGCGAAGAGGAATTCCCCCGGCACAGGCGAGACGGCCATGTCCGGCTCGGTGGGCGGCGGAAACCCGCCGGGCTGCGCCGAACCCGCCTCACGACCGGAGGAGTCCAGCCGCCGCAGCGCGCGGGCGAGGCCGGCGGCGTCCGCGTACCGCCGGGCGGGCTCCTTGTGCAGGAGAGACAGGAGGAGGTCGTCCCAGGCGGCGGGGATGTCTGCCCGTACGGAACTGGGGACGGGCGGCTCCTGGGTGAGGTGCGCGGTGAGGTAGCCCATGGCGTCGGGGGCCTCGAAGGGCAGCCGCCCGGTGACCAACTCGAAGAGCAGGCAGCCGAGGGCGTAGAGGTCACTGCTCGGCTCGGCGAAGCCGCGGGCCTGCTCGGGGGCGATGTACTGCGGCGTGCCGACGATGAGCCCGGTCTGGGTGAGGCGGTCGGCGGTCAGGTTGGCGTCGACCGCCCGCGCGATGCCGAAGTCGAGGACCTTCACGGTGCCGGCGGGGGTGATGAAGATGTTGGAGGGCTTGATGTCACGGTGCATGACCCCGTTGGCGTGCGCGTCGGCAAGCGCCTCACACACCTGCGCCCCCCACCGCGCGGCCTCCGCCAGCCCGACGCCGCCCTGCCTGAGCTTCAGGTCCAGGCCCTCGCCGCGGACCAGCTCCATCACCAGGAACGGCACCTTCTCACCCGCGGCACCGGCATCGGCCTCGCCGAGGTCGTGGAGGGTCACGATGTGGGGATGCTGGAGCCGCGCGGTGATCCGAGCCTCGCGCAGGAACCGCACACGGGCCTGGTCACCCCGGCTCCCGCCCCCGGCGAGCAGGGAGACCACCTTGACGGCGACGCCCCGCCCCAACGTCTCGTCCTCGGCCTCCCACACCTGGCCCATGCCACCGCCGCCCAGTTCCCGTATCAGCCGGTAACGGCCCCCGAGCACCTGGTCTCGCACGGCAACGCCTCCCCCACTACTGCAGCCTGCTGCGCGAACCGAGCCTAGCTTGCGGGAGGTTGGGGCGGTGGGGGGTTACGGGGGAGCGGCGGCATCAGGACCACCACCCCCTCACACCCACCCAAGGGTATGCGGCCGGTCTGACAACGGGCCGGCGTCCGTGGGCCCTCTCCTGCCGCCCGGTGGAGAAATTCCGTCGTAACTCGCGGTATCCCACCCTCAAAACTACCCCAAATCGCCCACGCGGGCCGAGTTTTGCCGGGCGGGCGCCCCCCTCACACCCCCAACGCCCCCGGCAGCGCCTCCGCGTGCAGCACCGTCAGCCCCGACACCGCCCGCGTCAGGCACACGTACAACCGCCGCAGCCCCGTCCGTTCGTCCGGTTCCGCCGCGACGATCGTCGCCGGGTCGTCCAGTACCACGTAGTCGTACTCCAGGCCCTTCGCCAGCGACGCCGGCACCAGCGTCAGCCGTGCCTCCGTCGTCGTCTCCTCACCCGGCGACAGGAACCGCAGCCCCGCCGAACCCAGCGCCGCCCCCAAGGCGGCCACCCGTTCGTCCGCCGCGATCAGGCCCACCGAGCCCTCCCGGTCCCGCAGCACCGAACCGCACGCCTCCGCCACCGCCGTGTCCAGCGCCGTACGGTCCGCCGCCCGGTCCGCCGCCGCCCCCGGCACGGCCCGTACCGCCAGGTCTCCCGCCGACTCCCTGATCGACGTCGCCTCCGCAAGACCCGGTGCGATCGACGGCAGCAGCCGCGACGCGTAGGCGATCACCTCCCGCGGCACCCGGAAGCCCTGCGTCAGCTCCTCCACCACCGCCTCCGGCTTCCCCAGGTGGCGCAGCGCCTCCCCCCAGCTCTCCGTCGCCCACGGCGTCGTCCCCTGCGCGATGTCCCCCAGCACCGTCGCCGACCCCGTCGAGCACCTCCGCCCCACCGCCCGGTACTGCATCGGCGACAGGTCCTGCGCCTCGTCCAGCACCACGTGCCCCAGCGACGGCGTCCGCTCCACCACGTCCCGCGCCTCGTCGATCAGCACCGCGTCCGCCGCCGACCACCGTGCCGAGCGCACCCCCCGCGGCGCCTTCTCCCACAGCAGCAGCCGCTGCTCCGCCTCGTCGAGCACCCCGTCCGCCGCAGCCGCCAGGAAGCCGGGGTCCGACAGCAGCCGCAGCACCAGCTTCACCGGGTCGACCGGCGGCCAGATCGCCTTGACCGCCGCCTTGACCGCCGCGTTGCGCGCCACCGAGTCCTGCACCCGGTCGTCCGGCGCCTCGCCGGCACGCTCCATCCGTACGAGCACCGCGTGCGCGATCCGCTGCGGCAGCGCCTCCCGCGCCGCCCCGTACCGGATGTCCCGGTCCAGCAGCTCGCGTACCAGCTCCTCCAGCTCGTACGCGGGCACCCGCCACCGCCGCGACCCGCGCACCACCACCACCGGCTCCACCGGCATCGTCACCCCGGCCCGCACCGCCCGCCGCAGCACCTCCGCCATCCGCGCGTCGCCCTTGAGCCGCGCCACCGGCGCCGGATCCGCCCCCCGCACCTCGACGTGCGCCACCAGCTCCGCCACCGTCGCCTGCTTCACGTCCAGCTCGCCCAGCGTCGGCAGGACCTGCTCGATGTAGCGCAGGAAGGAGTCGTTCGGCCCGATCACCAGCGTGCCCGTACGGGCCAGCCGCTCCCGGTGCGCATACAGCAGGTACGCCACCCGGTGCAGGCCGACCGCCGTCTTCCCCGTCCCGGGCGCCCCTTGCACGCACACCGTGCCGCCGATCTCCGCCCGTACGATCTCGTCCTGCTCCGGCTGGATCGTCGCGACGATGTCCCGCATCGGCCCGACGCGCGGGCGCTCGATCTCCTGCTGCAGCAGCGCGCTGGACTTCGCCGCCTCCGCCGGGTCGGACAGGTGCTCGTCCTCGTACGCCGTGATCTCCCCGCGGTCGTACCCGAAGCGGCGCCGCAGCGCGACGTCCATCGGCTCCTTCTTCGACGCCCGGTAGAACGGCTGCGACACCGGGGCCCGCCAGTCGATCACCATCGGGTCCCCGTCGGCGTCCTGCACGTGCCGGCGCCCGATGTAGAAGCTCTCCCCGTCGTCCCCTTCCGCCATCTCGGCCCCGGGCGCGTGCGCGTAGTCGAGCCGCCCGAAGAACAGCGGGGTGTCGGCCAGGTCGGCGAGCGCCTTGATCCGCAGGTTGATCTGGCCCTGGAGCACCTCGGCGTTGACCCAGTTCGCGGTCACGTCGGTGAGGTCAAGCGACTCGACGTCCGCGCGCATGGCGCGCAGGGCGGTACGGGAGGCGGCGAGGTGGGCCTGCTCGCGGGCGAGAGGCGCGGGGGGCGCGGCGGCAGGCTCGGCGGAGGTGGCGGAGGTGGCGGAGGTGGCGGAGGTGGCGGAGGTGGCGGAGGTGGCGCGGGTCGCGGGGTCGGGCACGGGCACGGGCATGGTGGTACAAGCCTCCGGCGGCTGGCGGTACGGTCACGGGCGTGGCGTAGGCCGCCGGTTTCCGACCGGCGGGCGGCACTCCCGGCACGGCGAAGCGGCCGGTGAGGCGGGGGCAGACGCGCGAGCTTACGCGCGGGATGCGGACAGGTCCAACGGGTTTTTTCCACCGGGGTCGAATGGCCGGTACTGCGCTGGCTTCCTGCCGCCGCCCGCAGTTGTCTGTACGCCGGCAAATCGTGCCACTCCACTACGGCCCCGAAGGAGCCCGCAGCATGCGAAGAAGACGGTTATCCGCCACCCTGGCCACCCTCACCCTGGCCACCGCCCTCGCCACCACGGCCACGGCAGCCGCCGCCCCGGCAGCCCCCGGCACCCCCGCCGCGGCGCCCCTCTGCGCCACCGGCTACCTCTGCGTCCACCACGACGGCGTCATCACCCTCGTGCCCGAGGGCAGTCCCCACGACTTCGACCCGGCCGTGCGGACGACGGCGGTGGTCAACAGCACGAAGATCGGGTACTGCCTCGCCGGCACGTACCACACGGGCGTGGCCCCGGGCGGCACCTTCGAGCCCCCGGTCGCGTACGTCCTGAGCCGGGTCTCACCGTCGTCCTCGGGCTTCTGCCTGACGGACTGATCGATGAGCTGATCGCTTGAAGCGGCGTCTGGTGGGGGGCCGGCACGACAGCGCCAGACGCCGTGGGCCTGGAAACAGAGCCGGTCAGCGCCCGAGGGTCTTCTGGAACCAGGCGACGTCCCAGAACCGTCCGAACTTCCGCCCGACCTCCTCGTACACCCCCACGGGCCGGAACCCGGAGCGCAGATGAAGCCGCTCCGACGCCTCGTTGGGCAGGGCCACCCCGGCCAGGGCCAGATGCACGTCCTCCCCCTCCAGGGCCTCGAAGAGCGAGCCGTACAGCATCCCCCCGACCCCGCGCCCCACGTGCTCGGGCGCCAGATACACGCTGGTCTCGACGGAGGTCGCATACGCCGGTTTCGGACGGAACGGGCTGCTGGTCGCGTACCCGAGGATCTTGCCGCCCTCCTCCGCCACGAGCAGCCGGTGCCGCCCCCGGTCCGGGTGCGCCGTCAACCACGGCCGGCGCTGCTCGATGGTGAGCGGTTCGACGTCGAAGGTGATCGGTGTCTCGACGACGTAGTGGTTGTAGATGCGGGTCAGCTCTTCCAGATCGCTTTCGACGCCTGGCCGTATCCGCGTGTCACCGGTGCGCATGCGGCGAGAGTAATAATCCCGCGTTACGTCCCTGTTTCGGCCGGGCCGGGAACCTCGGACCGCTTCCCTCGCCCACCGTCCCTTGACAGGTATCCGTGGTGTCGCGACAGTTGAGAGCGCTCTCAGTCGAGTCATGTACATGCCGAGGAGGATCTGATGCGCTCTTCCCGCTGGCTCGCCGGTGGCCTTTCGTTAGGGCTCATCGGCCTATTCGCTCTCGGGCAGGCCGCCGCCGCTCCGCCCGGCGACACCCCCACCAGCCAACTCGCCGAGGAGGCGGTGACGGCAGCGACGCAGGACCAGCCTGCCACCCTCGGCCGCTCCCTGGTGGGCGGCGCCGACCCGAGCGTCATCAAGGTGGGCGACCTCTACGTCGCCGCCAAGTCGGTGGACGGCGGGATCGCGGTACGGACAGCGTCCAACCCGGAGGACGTGGCCACCGCGCCCAAGCACCAGGTGTGGCAGGACACCGCGGGTCTGGGCGAGGTCTGGGCGCCGGAGATCGTGTACCACGACGGCCAGTACCGCATCTACTTCGCAGCGGGCCGCGGTGCGGCCCACCGGATGTACCACATCGGCTCCGCGAACCCGACATCCGGATACTCCGCCGCGGTCAAGGTGGCGCTGCCCAACGACAAGTGGGCCATCGACGGCGCGCCCTTCACGTTCGGCGGGCAGCGCTGGTTCGTGTGGTCGGGCTGGGCCGGCGACACCAACGTCGAACAGAACCTCTACATCGCCCGGATGAGCAGCCCCACGGCCGCCACCGGCGGCCGGTACATCATCTCCCAACCGCGCGAGCCGTGGGAGCGCGTCGTCGGCAACCCGTACATCAACGAGGCACCCCAGCCGATCGTCGACCCCAGCGGCCAACTGCACGTCGTCTACTCCGCGAACGGCAGTTGGAGCGACAAGTACTGCATCGCCGACCTGCGGCTGAGGGCCGGCGGCGACCCCACCTACGTCTGGGACTGGTACAAGAGCAACGGCTGCCTCTTCGGCTCGTACTCGCCCTCGATGATGTCCGGCTGGACGCCCACGATCAACGTCAACGGCCCCGGCCACCACACGTTCATCCTGCCGCGCGGCGACGTCAACGCGGGCCCGCCGTCCGGCAACCGGTTCCCCATCCTCTACCACGCGGTGGCCAAGGGCACCCCGTACACGTGGTCCAACCGCTTCTGGTACTCCGGGACGGCGGTCTGGTGGAGCAACACCACCTACCGCCGCGCCAACGTCCCCGGGAGCACGACGAACGTGGGCTACAGCCTGAAGTTCTTCGAGTAGCCGGCAGGGCGCGGGCGCGGGGTCGATACGGTCGTCGCCGGGCGGCATCGCCGGGCGGCGGAGCCCGGAACAGCCCGGCGGACTCGCGCGTGCCCGCCCGCGACCACCCGTGACCACCCAGGACCGCCCGTGACCACCCCCGCCGACCTGCGAAAGTGCCGGCTACGGTCGCGGGCGAGCCCAGCGGCGGGGGCCACGATCCGCGGAGTCATGGTGCCGGGCCCGCTACACCACCCCGCGAGACGCCATCGGCAGCACGACGCAACGGGGGCCTGCACCACGGGGGTTGCCCCGGTCACCGAGTACCCCCGCAAGGGCGGACGGGAGCAGCGCCGGGGTGGGCCGGGCCGGCGGGCGGCACGGCGCAAAGGGGGGCTGCACCGGGGGTCGCCCCGGTCGGCGGGTGACCCACGCACGGGGGATGGGTGCGGTGTCGGGGTGGGCGTTGTGCGTGGAGCGCTGGGGCGACGGGGGTTGTGAGCATTGGCCCCCTGGGCCGCACCGCTCGGCTCTCCAGGAGTGCCGGGCTTCTGCTTCGCCGGCGGTGTCACGGAGCAAGCGGTGATTCGCTCTCGTATTCCGCCCGAACCGCCTGGGGAGGGCGGACTTCTGCCCCGTAGCGCCGGGTCCGCCCGCAGGCGGAAGGGCAGAACTCGCGGCAAGCCGCCTGCCAGACTCGGGCAAATCGCCCGCGGGGGTCGACTTTCGCCCCGCAGTACGCAGCCTCAGGCCAGTCGGCGCCGCATCCGCCCCCTGGAGCGTTCCGTATGCGCCTCGCCGTGACAAACTCGCAGTAACTCGCCCATAAAACCAGGGCAAATCGCCCAGCGGAGCCGACTTTCGCCCACCTACGCGCACTCGGCGGGCTCCGGGCGCGCCGGGAGTGCGCGCAGTTCCGCGGTCCGGGCGGGATACGAGGGTCGATCGCCGCCTGCTCCGTGGCATCGCCGGCAATGCCGGAGCCCGGCACCCCTCCGTCCCCGGGCCGCGTCCGAGGGGGGACCAATGCTCACAACCCACGTCGAACGGCTCGCACCCGAGCAGCAGCACCCCCACGCCGCACCCCCGTAGGCCCGCCCCGCCCCCGAGCCGCCCGGGCCCATACCCCCGTAGCCCGGTCGTCCCACGGCGTGGCGCAGCCGACGCGCACGCCGAGCGCGGCACGCGACGCACGGCCTCCCGCGGCCCGCCACGCGGCATCGCGCGTGACGCCCTCGGGGGCGATCGCGTCGGCGAGTTCCTGGCGCAGCGCGTCGGCGGTGGGGGTCATGACGTGTCCTGTCCGCGGCTGCGTGGGGTGGCGTCAGGTGGTGGGGAACTCCTTGCGCTTGACGGCGGTGAGGAAGTCGTGCCAGGCGGTGGGGGTGAAGGCCAGGTGGGGGCCTTCGGGGTCCTTGGAGTCGCGGACGGGGACGGTGGTGGGGGTGGCGGCCACCTCGATGCAGTCGCCGCCGTTGGCGTCGCTGTAACTGCTCTTGTGCCAGTCCGCGGCCACCTCGATGCAGTTGCCACCGTTGTCGTGGCTGTAGCTGCTCTTACGCCACGTGATCATTGGCCGTATCCCTCCATGAACTCGCCGATCAGGGCGGCGGATTCGCGGGCAGACAGAGAGTCTGCCCTGAGCACATCATAGGTCCGCAGGTGGTGCTCGTAGACCGCCGGATTCGCGCTGAAGTGACCGCGGTCGAGTGCCTCTGCGTAGGCCCATTGCTCGTCATCGGGCAGGGTGATCAGGGACACGGAGCCGCGTGGGCGGACGATCTCTGGGCGGTCGGCCGGGGCCACCTGGATCTGGATGTTGTTGCGCTTTCCTACGGTGAGCAGGTGTGCACCCTGCTCGCGCATGACCTCTGGTGCACCGACGACGTTGCGCAGGCAGCTCTCGTCCAGCACGCCGACATAGAACGGGCCTTCCGACGAGAGGAACCTCTGCTGGCGGCTGAGCCTGGCTCGTACTCGTTCCTCAACCTTCTCCTCGTCATGGATGACGCGGGCGAACAGGGTGCGCGCGTACTGCTCGCTCTGCAGCAGGCCGGGAATCACACCTTCCTGGTACTCACGCAACGACACACACTCTGCCTCCATCTGTGCTCGCCGCTCGAACCAGTTCGGATGCGCGACGTCCGGATACCAGTCGACTTTCCGCCACAGCCGCGCTAACAGCCCGTTACCGCCCAGTGCTTCGTCGCACTTCGCCGCGAACGTGTCCGGCGGCACGCTCGTGCCACCCTCGACCCTCGCGACATACGACCGATCGCAGGGGATGAGCTTCGCCAGCTCCGCCTGCGTCATGCCCGCTGCTTCGCGCAAGTGCCTCAGGACGTCGCCGAACATCTCCGCCGTCGTGCCCGTCGCGCGGTGGGTGGCGTTGCGTGGGGTCATGCCTGCCTCCCGTTCAAGTGATCTCTCTCACGTGCCTGGCCTTGCTCCCGGCCACTCCGCTCCGAAAGCCTGTCACCACGCAGCGTAACCGAGCGCTACGACACTACAGCCTTAAATCCCAAAGTGTCACTGTAATTCTGGAGTTGGTGTGGATGGCCGAGCATGGAGCGTGCGGCGCACAGGGGGCAGCGCACGAGTGGTCGATGGGCTACGTGATGGGGCACCGGTCCGTGCCCCTCGTGCGGGTGCACGTGCGGCGGCAGTTGGCGCTGTGGGAGTGGGGCGGGGACGTGCAGGACGCGGTGGTCGTGGTGTCGGAGCTGGTGACGAACGCGATCCAGTACGGGCGGCGGGTCGGGCGGCGGGTGTGGGTGCGGCTGGCCGTACGGGAGGACGGGGCGCTGGTGATCGACGTGTCGGACCCGCAGGCGTCGCTGCCACCGCGGCTGGCCGATCCATCGCCGCCGGGGCCGGAGGAGGAGCGGGGCAGGGGGCTGTTCCTGGCGCGGGGGCTGGGGGCGGAGCTGTCGTGGTTCCGGCGCGAGTTCGTCGGCAAGACCGTACGGGCGACGCTGGCGCCGACCCCCGCGCCACTGCCTCCGGTGGGGCGGGCGGGAGATGAGGAAGTCGGGGGGACCCTGAGACTTCCGTAGGGGTCGGGCTGGCTCTTGGGTCGTAGACCGGGGTCGGTGGGGTTCCGCCCGCGGGCCGAGGTTTTCGCAGGTGACCCGCGGCACGCTGGAAGTATGAGCAGCGCTTCCATCGCCCCGCCGCGCGGGGCAGCAGACACCCGGCGGGTCACCGACGCCCCGCAGCCCGACAGCCCGCCCATCGCGACGGTGGCGGCACGTGCGACGCGGCACCACCTCCACACGGCGTGGCGGGCGGTCGCCGCCTTCGGCGGCGCCGTCGTCTCGGTGGTGGTCCTGGGGGAGTACGCGGACCGCTGAGCAGGAGCCGTAGTCTGCCGCCGATCGCCACGCCAGGCCGGGCCCGCGACGGGCACGAGCGCGGATGACCTCTTCACCGAGGTCTACGCGCCCAGGTGGTACGAACTCGCGGTAACCCTGCATCCAAATCGCCCCAAATCGCCCACGTGGCCCGACTTTCGCCCGCCCGCGCGGCGGGCGGCCACGCCATGGGAGCCGGCGCGCGGGGCGCTGGTCCTTCAGGTGCGCCGGTCCTCGCCGCCTGGGTACGACCCGTCCGCCCCACTCCGGACGGCGGCCTCGGACCCCGTACGGTCGCCGTGATCGTAGGCGTACGACGCGAAGACCCCGGCTGTGGCCGCCCCCGTGTGCAGGAAGCGTTCGTCCAGGATCGCGGCCAGGTCGTCCAGTGCCCTGCGCAGCACCTTGGCGGCCAGCCGGACGTCGGGGTGGCGGGCGCTTCCCGCCAGCTCCGCGAGGTCGACGGCGTGGCCGATCTGCCGGGGCAGCGAGGTGTGCTCGTCGCCGTCGTAGAAGTAGTACGACTCCGCGTACTGGAGGAAGTCGACCGTGATGACCGAAGCGGCCGAGGACAGGCCGTCCAGCAAGGTGGCGCCCCCGTCCGAGTCGAGTTCCCGGGAGGTCACGCCGCCGCGCAGGTGGGAGAGGCGCAGCGCGAGCGTGCGGCGGCGGGCCAGCGCCGGGTAGATGCCGAGGATCCACACCACGGTCGACGACAGCAGCGCGAAGCCGACGAGCGCTTCCAGCGGGCCGATGACGCGCAGCCAGCCCGCGGCCGGCGCGATGTCCCCGAGGCCGAGGGTGGCCAGGGTGACCAGGGAGAGGTACAGCGCGTCCACCGGTCCCGCGTGCTCGGCGGGGACGAGGTCGGGGGCGTACGAGAAGCTCCCCGGCATGTGCGGCCAGTAGACCAGGGCCCAGCCCACGGCCACGGTCAGCGCCCACACCGTGACGACGCACACCATGCCCAGCGGGCCGGCGAGCCCGGCCGCGCGCCGCCGGGTGCTCAGGCGCGAGGAGAGGCGCCACATCCCCGTCATCACCAGCCTGCTCAGGCTGGTGCGGCGGGTCGGGTGCCAGATCGTGTGAAACATGTCCCGGACGATGGCCATCACGAGGGCGGCACCGAGGAACGTCACGAACCACGTCATGTCCTGGCCCTTCCCGCCCGGGGCGGCGGTCTCCCGCGGGCCGGGGGAGTCTCAGCCGGTGGGAGCGGTCGGGCGTCCCGATGGGTGAGTGCGGTACGTCTCCCCGCCGCCCGCATGGCGGTCCGTACGGGCCGTACGGCCTCCTGCGTACGGGTGTACGAACCCCTCCGCCGGCCGCCGCCGCGCCGGGGCGGAGGAAGCGTACGTAGACGGTACGAACTCGCGGTAACCCACCCTCGAAACCGGTAAAATCGTCCACGTGAGCCGACTTTCGCCGACCGAGCCGCACGCGCCCGGCGCCGTCCGCGGCGCGGAGCCGCCCGCTGCCCCGGTGACCTCGCGATGTCAGTGCGGGCGCATACCCTTGGGCGGGTGTGAGGGGGGACTGCCTCTCTCCCGTCACCCCTCGGCGGATTCTCCCCTCTCACCCCCCGCCGCGCTCCGCTCCCTCAGCTCCTCCATGAACCGGCCCCGCTCGTTGCTCCTCGGGAACTCCTCGTCCGGCACCGGGACCCCCAGGAACTCGCACAGCGGCTCCCAGCCCTCGCTGACCTGGAACACCAGCAGCCGCTCCGGGGCGATCCCCGCCCGCACCGCCGCGTTGTGCTCCGCGACGACCTTCAGCGCGTGCTCCTTGTCGGTGAACCGGCCGTCGAAGACGCCGTCCCACACCACCTCCAGCGACATGTCCCGCAGCCGCAGCCACCCCTCGTCCGCGTCCGCCGGCGTCGGGCCCACCGCCGCGGCGTGGATGCTGCCCGCCGCGCTCGCGTACCAGCTCTCCGGGTCCCGTACCGTCAGCACCACCCTCGCCTCGGGGAACGCGCCGGCGATCTCCCGCCAGAAGCGGGCGCCCGGCCAGTCCACCGTGGAGCGGTAGTCGGCGTACACCTGCCGCCAGTCCACGGGTTCGCCGCGCGACGCCGCCTGCCACATCGGGACCTGGCCGAGGTCCTTGAAGAGGCCCAGCATGTGGTGGCACGGGCCGAAGCCGAGCCGTTCCAGCGCCGTCTTGAGCGACAGCGTTCCGGTGCGGCCGACTCCCGCGCCGATGACTTCCAGCATCGTCTCTCCCTTCCTTTACGTCCCCCGCGTACCGCTTCCCTTTGCGCGCCTTTCTGTACCGCTTCCTGTGGGTGTATCCCTGTGCGACCTGTACTGCCGTGTCCTACGACCCGCGCAGCAGCAGCGCCCAGACCGTCGCCCCCGGCCCGCACGCCAGCACCACCCCGTGTTCCCCCGCCGCCAACGGCCGCCTCTCCTGCAGCCGTTGCAGCACGCCCAGCACCGCCGGGGCCGCGGTGTTGCCGTACTCCCGCATCACTTCCCGCGCCGTGGCCATCGACCGCTCCGGCAGGTCCAGCGCCTCGTCCACCCGGTCGAGAATGCGCCGCCCGCCCGGGTGGACGGCCCACCACGCGACGTCGGCCCAGCGCACCCGGTGGCGCGCGAGCAGCGCACGCGCGGGTACGGCGACGGACGCGGCGACGACGTCCGGCATGGACGGCTTGAGCCTGATGCGCAGCCCGCTGTCGCCCATGTGGACCTGGAGGTCGTCCGCGTACGCGGGCGCGGTGAGCTGCTCGGCGTCGACGATTCCGACACCGCCCGTCGCGCCGAACGCCGCACCGCCTGCCGCACCGCCCGCGTACTCCGGCGGCAGCAGCACCACCGCCGCCGCGCCGTCGCCGAACAGCGTGAGGACAACGGCCTGCTCCTTGTCGTACGGCGGCGGCTGTACGTGCGGCGAGAAGAGGTCGACCGCGAGCAGCACCGCCGGGCGGCGCTTGACCGCGACCCAGTGCGCGCACGCGGAGACCGCCGGCACGGCGGCGTAGCAGCCCATCGGGCCGAGCGACAGCATCTCGACGTTGGCGCGCAGCCCCAGTCCGGCGGCGAGGGAGTCGAGGCCGGGGGCGGAGTGGGTCGTGGTGGTGACGGTGGCGAACAGCCCCACGTCCGCGGGGCGCAGGCCGGCCTCGGTGAGCGCCGCGGTGACGGCGTCGCGGCCGAGGCGGCGGGCTTCGGTGAGGCTGCGGTCCATCCGGCGGCGGGTGGTCCAGCCGCGGGGGTCTTCCAGCAGGGCGTTGACGGCCATGCCCTTGGTGGTGATCGCCGAGTTCCGGATGATCTGGGCGACGGTGTCGCCTCCGGGGTCGGCGGCGACGAGGTTGGCGAACTCCTCCATCTTGACGAGCGGTGGGGTCCGGAACGTGACGGCCACGATCCGCGCTTCGGTCATGGTGTTCTCCTGATTCTGCAAGGCGGCAGTGCCCGCGCGTCAGTGCTCGACGGCCTCCACCGGGGAGGAGCCGATGACCCTGCCGCGGGCGTCGAGCGCCTGGACCTTGACGTAGTCGATGTCCCGGGCCTCGGGCGGCAGGTGCACCTCGGTGTCGAGCCCGTCCCACCCCGCGCGCGCTACGGGCCGCAGCCCCGACTCCGTCTCGCCGCCCAGCACCCGCCAGCCCCTGGCCTCGGTGGCGCCGTTCCAGACGGCGTCGACCGCGGTGACGGCGTCGTTCACCTCGGCCTCGGGCGCGGTGTCGGGCGTGCTCTTCCAGGGGGCGCGATAGCCCCGGTAACTGCTGATGTCCTTCGGCAGCGTGGCGTCAAAGACGAGGCTGCCCGAGGGCGAGAACTCGGAGACGCGGCCCGAAGGCGAGCCCCAGCTCACGAAGGTGTTGCCGTTGGGCAGCGCCTGGCTGTTGCCTTCCAGGCCGGTCGTCAGCCGGTCCGGGTGGACCTGCTGGCGTACGAGTTCCGCGGTCATCCGCTTCTCGTCGATACGCAGCCACGCGACGCGGGACTCGTAGCCGGGGCTGCCCATGTTCTGGTTGTCGAAGACGCGGTACGTGTCCTCGCCGGCCGGCTCGATGTTGTGCTGGCCGATGGTGCGGGCGCCGGGCCCGAGGCGGAAGTCGCTGCGCTTGCCGCCGAGGCGCCAGATGACCTCGCCGGTCTCGCGGTCGACCTTGTAGATGGTGCTGGTTTCGCGGCCGGAGAAGAGCAGATTGCCGTCGTGGTCGAGGCTGACGGCGTTGAGGTGCAGGTACGGGAAGGGGCCCGGCATGCCGGGGTCGAAGCGGCGGTCGGAGTCGGTGATCGGGATGTGGTCGAGGCTGTGCCAGTCCATGACCTTTTCGCCGGTGGCGATGTCGATTTCCTGCACGACGTAGTCGAGGACCTGACCGTTTTCGGGGCCGCCGACGGGGGTGAGGTCGTACGGCTCGTCGCGGTAGCTGAGGATCAGGGCCGTGCCGTCGGGGGTGAGGCGGAACTCGTGGAAGTCGGTGCGCTCGCCGGGGTCCGGGGCCTTGACGGTGGCGATGACGTTGTAGTCCTCGTCGGCGATGTAGCCGGTGCCGGAGCCGGAGCCGGTGGGGGAGCTCTCACCTTCCCACCAGGTGAGCACCTTCTTGCCGCGGTACTCCTGGACCTGGAAGTCGGCGGCGACGAAGCCGTCGGGAATCCGCTTGTACCAGACCGGGCGACCGCGGTCGTCCACGATCTGGGGGCCGCGGGGGGTCTGGTGGCGGCCCTGGGGGGTGAGGAAGAGCAGGCCGTCGGCCATGCCGCGGCCCCGCTTGAGCACGTCGAGACCGGGCGGGGGCTCACCGTCGGCGGCGGCCTGGTCGGCGGCGGCCTGGTAAGGAGCGGTTTGGTCGGGAGCGGTCTGGTCCCTCGCGGCGGCCGGGCCGGACGCCGGGGTCGCGGGGGCCGCCGCCGTGAGTGCGGCGGCCGTGACTCCGCAGAGCACGAGCGTTGCGTACGTACGCGGTAAACGAGTCATCCGTAGGTCTCCCGTCGGGTGGCGGGTCCGGAGCGCTGAGCGGCGTCGTACGGCAACGTCGCGGTCCGCCGGGCTGCTTGATCAGCGATCTTGCTCAAACGTTGTAACAAGCGCGCGGTGACAGCGTGGTGACGCCGCAGAGGCTTGCTGACCAGGGCCGCCCCGCAGTTGGACACGGCTGCCGCAGAGGGCGTACGGGCGATCTTGGGCGTCTTACGTTCTAGCCGACCGGCGGTGACAGGACCGTCACGATCGACGCGCCGGGACCCCGGCAGCAGCTTTGATCAGGGGCGGACAGCCCTGTGACGGGTGTGCAGCGAACGGTCGGCTGAGCACGCTGGTGCGGTGGGGAAACTCCCTATAGTGTCGGCGACTTGTGCGACCGCGAGCACGTTGCCCGACGCGGGAGCACGCCGCTCAACCCGGCGCACACACCCGACCTGGGACAGGCCACCTGCCCGGAGGAGCCCGTCGATGACCGCGCACGAGGATCACCAGGATCACGAGCTTGCAGCCCGGCCCCGGGCCTCGCGTTCCCGGCTGCCCGCCCCCCTGTCAGCCCTGTTCGTCAGCGTCCCGGCGACCGCGGTCGCGGTGCTGGCGGCGGCGGTGGCGGGGCCCGAGGACCACACCGGGCAGATCGTCTACGGCGGTGGCGCCGCCGCCGTCCTGCTGTCCATAGCCGTCGCCGCCGCGGCCGGCTACCGCGCCAAGGCGGCCCGCGCCGAGGAGCGCGCCACCGCCGCGGCCGGCGCCGCCGCGGTCTTCGCCGACCGCGTCGTACCCGAGGTGCTGCGGAGGATCGCCGCCGGGGCGCCCGTGGACGAAGCGCTCGCCGCCGCCCCGCAGTTGGACAACCAGGCGTACCGGCGCGTCGTCCAGCAGGTCGCCGAGGACGCGCGGCGCAGCGAGAACCGCCGGGCCGCCGCCATGGCCTCCTGCGCCAACGCCGCCGGCCGGATGCAGGCGATCACCACGAGCATGCTCGCCGACCTGCGCGAGATGGAGCACCGCCACGGCGACGCCGACGTCCTCGGCGACCTCCTCCACCTCGACCACCGCACCGCGCAGGCCGGCCGCGTCGCCGACAGCATCGCGGTGCTGAGCGGCGCCCGCTCGGGCCGCCGCTGGGCGAAGCCGATCGCGATGGAGTCCATCCTGCGCGGCGCCATGGGCCGGATCGCCGGCTACCAGCGGGTGCGGCTGAAGGCCGTCTCCGAGGTCGCGGTCGCGGGACACGCCGCCGAGGGCGTCATGCACGCGCTCGCCGAACTCCTCGACAACGCCTGCAACTTCTCGCCGCCCACCACCGAGGTGCACGTGTACGTCTCGGAGGTGCCGGCCGGCGCCGTCGTCACCATCGAGGACAGCGGGCTGGTGATGAGCGAGGCGGCGCAGCGGCGCGCGGAGCGCGCCGTCGCGGGCACCGCCACCGACCTGTCCACGCTCACCGGCACCCGGCTCGGCCTGCCCGTGGTCGGGCACCTGGCGCAGAAGCACGGGCTGACCGTGTCGTTCCGGCCCTCGGCCATCGGCGGCACGGGCGTGGTGATGATGATCCCGCAGGAGCTGGTCTCCCGCGCCCGGACAGGCGGGCGGACACGTACGCCGGGCCTGCCGATGCCCGAGGAGGACACCGGCAGCACGCCCCTGCCGCTGCCGCGGCAGCGGGACGTGGCGGCCGGCGAGGACGCGGACGAGCGGGCGGGGGACGGCGGGCACGACCCGTTCGCGCTGGCCGCCCTGCCGCGGCGGCGCCGCGGGCGCACCCTGGCG
Organism: Streptomyces sp. CNP082; assembly: GCF_059570535.1. NCBI lineage: Bacteria > Bacillati > Actinomycetota > Actinomycetes > Kitasatosporales > Streptomycetaceae > Streptomyces > Streptomyces sp. CNP082. The sequence goes on along the minus strand of NZ_JCANSZ010000017.1, from coordinate 24,596 downwards.
GGCGCGCACCCGGGCGGGGTGCCGGGGGACGGCGCGGCCGGCGAGGCTGCCGGTACGGGCCGGGGCGCCGGGGGTACGGGTACGGACGTCGCGGATACGGGCGTTGCCGGTACGGGCGTCGCGGGTACGGGCGCCGCCGGTACGGGCACGGGCGCCGCCGGTACGGGCACGGGCAGCCCGGGTGCCGCAGGTGACGCCACCGGGTCGCACCGCCGGCTCGAACCCGCCGGCTCCGCCGCCCGGTTCGGCGCCTTCCGGCGCGCGGTGACCGGCCAGGAGCGGAGCACGGACGGTACGGGTGCCGCGGGCGGTGCGGGTGCCGCAGACGGTGCGGGTGCCGCGGGCGGTACGGGCGCCGCCGAAAGCACGGGTGCCGCGGGCGGTACGGGCGCCGCGGGCGCCGCCGTCAACGGCCGCCAGCACGCCGCCGGCCAGGCAGGCGGCGTACCGGATGAAGACGGCGTACCCGACGAGCCCGGCGCATCCGTACCAGAAGAGCAACCCGCGGAACGCGAGGAACCCCCGGCGCCCGACGACGGCCCCGGCCCCTCGGCCCCATCCTCTGTGCTCCCCGCACGTAACGCCGCATCACCTTCGGAGGACGACCGATGACCCAATCCCACGCCGAGGCCACCGGGCTGACCTGGCTGCTGGAGGGGTTGCTGGAGCGCACGCCCGGCGCCAGGCACGCCCTCGTCCTCTCCCGCGACGGGCTCAAGCTCTGCCACACGCCCGAGCTTTCGGAAGACAGCGCCGACCAGCTCGCCGCCATCTCGGCCGGCATCCAGAGCCTGGCGCACGGCGCCTCCGTCGAGTTCGGGGACGGCAGCGGCGGCGTACGGCAGTCGATGACCGAGTTCTACGGCGGCATCCTGTTCATCGCCGAGGCCGGCTCCGGCAGCCACGTCGCCGTGATCGCCGCGGAGGAGGCCGACCCCGGGCTCGTCGGGCACAACATGCTGGAGCTGGTCGAGCAGCTCGGCGAACACCTGAGCGCGCCGGCCCGCGGGCCGGGGCCCGCGGCCGAGGGGGTCGCGGCGGAATGACCCGCGCCGGCCGGGACGACGATCCGGACCGGCTGTACACCCTGACAGGGGGGCGCAGCCGGCCCGCCAGCGACGAGTTCGACCTCGTCACCCTGGTGGTCGCCGAGAGCGAGCCGACGCCGGGCATGCAGTCCGAGCACGCCGCGATCCTGCGCATCTGCCGGACTCCGACCGCCGTGGTGGAGCTGTCCGCCGACCTCGGGCTGCCCGTCGGCATCACCAAGATCCTGCTGTCCGACCTGCTGGCCGGCGACCAGATCACCGCGCGCCATCCGCGGTACGCGCCCCCGCGTACGCGGGGCGGCGTCCGGTTCGCCGATTCCGAGACTCTGGAGAAGGTGCTCGTTGGACTCCGCCACCTCTGACAGCCATGCGCCGTCCGTACCGTCCACACCGTCCGCGCCGGGCGGCGCGGACGAGCGCGCTCCCCTGGCCCGTACGACGGACAACGGGCTGAAGATCGTCGTCGTCGGCGGCTTCGGCGTCGGCAAGACCACCATGGTCCGCTCCGTCAGCGACATCAGGCCGCTGAACACCGAGGAGACGATGACCCTCGCCGGCCGCGGCATCGACGACCGCAGCGCCGTGCCCGGCAAGACCGCCACGACGGTCGCCTTCGACTTCGGGCGGATCAGCCTCGACGAGCGCACCGTGCTGTACCTCTTCGGGGCGCCGGGCCAGGAGCGGTTCTGGTTCCTGTGGGACCGGCTGTTCTCCGGGACGCTCGGCGCGATCGTCCTCGTCGACGCCCGCAGGCTCGCCGACTCCTGGTACGCCATCGACCGGCTGGAGCACCACGGCACGCCGTTCATCGTCGCCCGCAACGACTTCGGCGGCCCGCCGTACACCGCCGCCGAGGTGCGCGAGGCGCTCGACCTCGACCCGCACGTCCCGCTGGTCGACTGTGACGCGCGGTCCCGCGAGTCCAGCAAGGGCGTGCTGATCGCCCTGGTCGAGCACCTGCAGCGCCTCGCCGCCGCCACCGCCCCCACCGCACCGGAGACACCTACATGACCCCGACTCCCGAAGAGCAGGCCGCACGCGAGGGGAGCGGCAGTCCGCTGGAACCGCGTACGGGCGTGCCGGGCGCGGCAGATGAGCCGGGTGAGCCGTTGACCGCGCCGGACGAGCCGTCCGCCGCGCCCGGTGCGCCGGCGGACGGGCCGGGTGAGCCGGCCGGCGTGGCGGCCGGGCGGAGCGTCCTGCCGGAGGACTGGTTCCGTCCGGAGCCCGCCGACTCCGAGCCCGCGAACGCCCCTGAGCGCGGGGACGGCTCCGAGTCCGCGGACGACTCCGAGCCCGCCGACGCCCCGGCTCGTGCCGGCACCCCGGTGTCCGCCGAGCCCGCCGGCACCCCGGCGTCCGCCGCGGGCCACGAGCCCCCCGCCGGCTGCCCCGCGCACGCCGGTGCCGCCACCGGCCCCGTACCCCTCAGCGGCCCCCGCTTCCACACCGACCCGCGCGACCTCTACCGCGAGATGCGCCGCGACCACGGCCCCGTCGTCCCCGTCGAGCTGCCCGGTGACGTCCCCGCCTGGCTCGTCATCGGCTACCGCGAGCTGCACCAGGTCACGTCCGACCCCGACCTCTTCCCGCGCGATCGCGGCCTGTGGAACCAGTGGGAGAAGATCCCGCCCGACTGGCCGCTGCTGCCGATGGTCGGCCAGGTGATGCCGTCGGTCCACTTCACCGCCTCCGCCGCCGACCACCGCCGGCACGCCGTCATGGTCAGCGCCGCGCTGGAGAGCGTCGACCCGTTCGACCTGCGCCGGCACTGCGAGCAGCTCGCCGACATGCTCATCGACTCCTTCTGCTCCCGCGGCAGCGCCGAACTCGTCGGCGACTACGCGGTCCCCCTGCCCGTGCTCGTCCTCGCCCGGCTCATCGGCTTCCCCGACGCCGAGGGACGGCAGCTCGCGGCGGTGCTCAACGAGCTGGCGGACGGCGGGCCCGGGGCGCTCAAGGCGTACGAGACGTTCGTCTGGCACATGACGCGGCTGGTGGCCGCGAAGCGGCTCACGCCGGGCCAGGACGTCGCCTCGCGGATGCTCGCCGACCCCATGCACTTCACCGACGAAGAGGTCATGCTCGACCTCAAGGACACCACCGCCGCCGGCTTCCTGCCCACCGCCGACTGGATCGGCAACTCCATCCGGCTCATGCTCACCGACGACCGCTTCGCCGCCGCCCTCGGCGGCGGGCGGCACAGCGTCGGCGAGGCGATGAACGAGGTGCTGTGGGAGGACACCCCGACGCAGATACTCGTCGGCCGCTGGGCCGCCCGCGACACCCGGCTCGGCGGGCGCCACGTCGGCGCGGGCGACCTGCTGCTCCTCGGCCTCGCCGCCGCCAACGACGACCCGGAGATCCAGCAGGCGCTGGGCGGCGGACACGGGGGCGCCTCCGGCGGCTACGGCGGCGGCTACGGGGGCATGGGCGTACCCGCGCAGGCGGGCAACAGCGCCCACTTCGCCTTCAGCTACGGGGACTTCCGCTGCCCCTTCCCGGCCCAGGAGATCGCTGAGATCATCGCCCGGACGGGCCTTGAGGTGCTTCTCGACCGGCTGCCCGACCTGGACCTGTCCGTGCCCGCCCGGACGCTGGTGCGGCGGCCGTCCGCGTTCCTGCGCGGAATGACCGCTCTGCCGGTCACCTTCACTCCCGTACGCGCTGCAGGAGGTCATCCGTGAACTGCCCGCACGCCGCCGAAGCCGCCGCCACCCCGACCGGCCCGGGGGCCCTGCCCGAGCCGCTGGCCATCGACCCTCTCGTACGCGACCTCGCGGGCGAGACCGCGCACCTGTGCGCCGCCGCGCCGCTCACCCGGATCGAGTTGCTGGGCGTGCCCGCGTGGACCGTCACGCGGCACGCGGAGGCGCGGCAACTGCTCACCGACAACCGGCTGGTCAAGGACATCGGCGCCTGGCGGCTGTGGCGGACGGGCGAGGTCACGGCCGAGTGGCCGCTGATCGGGATGGTCAACCCGGGCCGCTCGATGTTCACGGTCGACGGCGCCGAGCACCGGCGGCTGCGCGCCAAGACGGCGCAGGCCATCACGCCGCGGCGGCTCGACGCGCTGCGCCCGGTGGTCGAGCGGGTGACGGCCGAACTGCTGGACGCCCTGGAGGCCGCGGCAGCCGAAGGCGACGGGGTGGTCGACCTCAAGGAGGTCTTCGCGCAGCCGCTGCCGATGCGGGTGGTGTGCGCGCTCATGGGGGTGGCGGAGTCGGAGATTCCGCGGCAGATGCGGCTGTGGAGGGCCTTCTTCTCCATGCTCACGCCGCAGGACGAGCGGCTGGCGGTCATCGCGGAGCTGGACCGGGTGTTCACGGACATGGTGCGGCAGAAGACCGCGGCCCCCGCCGACGACCTCACGAGCGCGCTGATCCTCGCCGACGAGGGCGGCGAGCCGCTGACCGAGGAAGAGGTCGTCGGCAATCTGAAGTCGATGATCGCGGCCGGGCACGAGACCACGATCACGCTCCTGCTCACCACCGTGCGCGGGCTGCTGACCCACCCCGGGCAGCTAGCCATGGTCCGGGACGGCACGGTGACGTGGGAGACGGCGATCGAGGAGGCGCTGCGCTACGACCCGCCCGTGACCCACCTGCTGATGCGGTTCGCGACGGAGGACATCGAGATCGCCGGCACGGTGATCGAGAAGGGCGAGGGCGTCGTCATCTCGTACCGCGCGATCGGGCGCGACGCCGGGCACCACGGGGCGGACGTGGACGCCTTCGACGTGGCGCGGCCGACCCCGATCCGGCACATGACCTTCGGGCACGGGCCGCACATCTGCCCCGGCGCGGCGCTGTCGCGGCTGGAGGCGGCGGTGGCGCTGCCGGCGCTCTTCGCCCGCTTCCCGGGGCTGCGGGCGGCGGTGCCGCCGGCGGAGATCCGCAACCTGCCGGTGCTGACGCAGAACGACCTGGAGTCCTTCCCGGTACGGCTCGCCTGACAGCTTGCCTGACTCGCCTGACAGCCGTCCTGCCCGGGGCGGGGAACGCGCTGAGGGCCGCCGCCGGGCCCCGTCTCACGTACACGCTCCGTAATGGAACAGCGCCCCTCCGCATAACAACTGATGCACGATCAGCTAACGACCGGACCGCACGGCGCGCGACCAGCGCGTCAACTTGTCCGTTTCTGCGGTCTCATGCCCGGATCATCCGCGGTAAAGCGCAACTGAATAACCGGAACGACTTGGAATCGAACGCCGTCGTCCGCTAGCGTTCGGTAACGCAGCGCGGTCGTCACTGCCGCCGCAAGAGGCGGCACCGTGCGCCGTCGCCGAATCCCGAACGTGAAACAACTGCAGCAACGGCAACACCTAGGGAACCGGGGAACCACCACCTTGGGGTGAATCGGGCCAACCTCCGCCAGGAGACGGCCCGTAGGAGACCTTCCTGCTCCGAACCCGTCAGCTAACCCGGTAGGCGAGAAGGAAGGAAAGGAGTACGCCTTCGTGGCGTCCTACAGGTCTGAGCCTGGCTACGGCCACGGCTATGACGATTACGGCTACGACGGTTATGCGTCCGGCGGCCCGGCCCCCGAGGGGTATGCGCCCACCGGCTACGCCGCCGAAGAGCCGATCGACGAAGTCTTCCCCGAAGACGACCTTCCCTCTCGCGGTCGCCGCCGCCTCGCCAGGCAGCGCGGCGGCAGCATGGCACGCAGCGGTGCCGTACTCGGCGTCGGCGTCTTCGCCGCCGTCGGCGCGGGCAGCGTGGCGACGGCGCAGGAGAAGCCGCCGGTCGCGATATCGATGCCCGACCAGGTCGACGCCGTCGCGAGCGGGATAAGCGCCCAGCTCCCCGACGCGGAGAGCCTGCCGGGCGTCGGCGAGCTGATACCGGACCAGGAAGAGCCCGCCACCGACGTCACCGTCGTCACCACGGCCCCGCTCACCCAGGTCAGCTACGCAAGCGACGCCGGCTCCGAAGCCGCCACCCCGACCGCCGACTCCGGTGAGGCCCTGCGCGCGCGCATCCTGGAGCAGGCCGAGCAGCAGCAGGCGGAGGCCGACGCCTCGGCCCGCGCCGCCGCCGAGGCCGAGGCCGCCGAGCAGGCGGCCGAGGAGGCCGCCGAGGCGAAGGCGGAGGAAGAGGAGCGCCAGCGCCGCCTGGAGGAGGAGCGCCGCCGCAAAGCGGAGGAGGAGGCCCGCCGCAAGGCGGAGGAGGAGCGCCTCGCCAGGCTCGCCGCCAGCTATGTCGCCCCGCTCGCCAACTACACGCTCACCTCGACCTTCGGCGAGGCCGGCGACATGTGGGCCGCGGGCCACACCGGCCAGGACTTCGCCGCCTCCACCGGCACCCCGGTCAAGGCCGTGCACGGCGGCACGATCACCGAGGCCGGCTGGGCCGGCTCGTACGGCTACCGCATCGTCCTCACCCTCGAGGACGGCACCGAGATCTGGTACTGCCATCTGTCCTCCATCATCCAGTCTTCCGGCGAGGTCACGACCGGCGACGTCATCGGGCGCGTAGGCGCCACGGGCAACGTCACCGGCCCGCACCTGCACCTGGAGGTACGACCCGGCGGTGGGGACGCAGTGGACCCCCTCGCCTGGCTGCGCAACAACGGCGCCCCGGTCTGACCGACGCGGCGGGCCCAGCAGCCCCGGCCCCGCGGCCGGGACACGCCCCCGCCCCACGGACCGCACGCCCCCATACACCCCTTTCCCACGTCTCCGGCGTGCCCGGACGCACCTTCCCCCGTGGCGTCCGAGTGCGCAACGAGACCGCCGGCGGCCCTGGTGGCCGACCCCCCGACACCAGGGCCGTCGGCACTTCCCCGGGAGCTGCCTTCCTCGGAGCTGCCTTCCCAAGAGCTGCCTTCCCGAGAGCTGCGGGCCCGGGACCTACTCCCCGGGCCCGCAGAGACAGAACGGATGCCCCGCCGGATCGGCGAACACCGGGCAACTGCCGCCCGCTTCGGAAAGCCGCGTGGCCCCGAGCCGCAGCGCCAGCTCGCCCGCGGCAGCCGAGTCCTCGACGCCGAAGCAGATGTGCATCTGCTGGGGATACGTGCGGTCGAGGTCGGGCCAGAGCGGCGGCCGATAGCCGGCCACTTCCTCGAACGCCAGCCGTGGAAAGCTGTCTTCGTCCTTGGCGATCACCATCCAGTCGTCACGAAGGATGCGCATGCCGAGCAACCGGGTGTAGAAGTCGGCAAGCTCGCGGGCGTCGGCACAGTCGAGCACGATGTTTCTGACGTAGGCGTCCATGGCGGCCACCCTGCCACGCGCCGCGGACATCCCCGGAGGCTCACGCAGCAGCCGTGCCGGCAGCCGCACCCGCAACAGCAGCGCCACGGGAGTCCCCGGCGGCGAGTTCACCCAGGGTGGCGCGGATCGTGTGGATGATCCGCTGGGGCCGCTCGAAGACGTCGGCCGCGGTGAACCGCAGTATGCGCCGGACCTCGGGACAGCGCCCCAGGTCGTTGAAGCGCTCGACGTCCGCCAGATGAGCGGCCCGGCCGCCGTGGAAGGCGTACCCCTCGATCTCCACGACGAGCCCCACCGCCGGGAAGAAGAAATCCACCCGTATCCGCCGGCCGTTGGGCGCGGTGAAGGGCACTTGGCTCAGCGGCCGTAACCCGGCGTCATGCATCCGCAGCCGCGCCACTGTCTCCGCGGGCGACCCGGAGCGCGGATCGACGAGCGCCAGCCGCCGCCGCGCCTCGACCACGCCCCGCCGCTGCCCGGCACCGGCGACGGCTTCGGAGACCGCGTGCAGATCGGTCACCTGCTCCCGCCACCGCCGCGGCCCCTCGCCCCCGAGTGCCAACGGCCGCTGGGACAGCGCCGACTCCACGGCCACGAGCGCCGCGTCCCGCTCCGCCGTGCGCAGCAGGTCCACCAGAGTCCGCACGGCGCTGGTCACCCGCAGCCCCGCCACGGTGACGATCTCCGCCTCGCTCACCGCGGTCCGGTGCAGCACGCACCCGTCGGGAGCCTGCCCCCGCGCCCGCACATGGGTGAACTCGGGCCGCACGGCCAGCACTTCGATCCCGAACAACAGGGCAGCCGCACTGTGACTCACCACCAGCCCGGGCCGGCCGGCCTGCGCCGCCCGTAACCGCAGCCGCAGATCACCGGCCCGCCCGGGCTCCACCCATACCCCGGCCCTGACCTTCCGCCACCCCTCCCTCCGCAGCCTCCGCACGAGCACCCCGGACGACCACCCCGCCGCCAGAGCCTCGGCACACACCAACACGCCGCCATTCATCGCCGCCAACTCGTCCAGCGGCCTCGGTTCCCCCGTCATGCCGCCATGCTCTCGCGGATTTCCAAATTCCGCTTCCGCCTGTGGATAAGTCCCGCTCTCGCGGTCCTCCCACAGGTCAGAGACGGTCACAGCACCCCGGAGGCCGCGTCCTCCACGCGCTGTTCCGTTCGGGACTCGGTCAGCCGCGCGGGAAAAGCGCGGGGACAGGGCCGCCGGGAGGCGGGGGCCAGGGGTGGGGGAGGGGTGCGGGCCTGGGGTAGAGGTGGTGGGGCGGGGCGGTGGTGTAGGCGGCCCTGGTGAGGGCGGGCTGGGCCAGGGCCTTGTGCGACCACATGCCGGCGAGCAGCGCCTGCTCGCGTTCCGCGAAGTCCGGCGCCGGGCGGCCTCGGGCGGCCTGGGCGCGCAGCAGGGCCAGGGCGGTCGCCGAGCGTTCGTAGTCGGCGACCGCACGGCGGGCGTCGTCGCCGTGTGCCTGGCCGGCCAGGGTGCGGGCGAGCTTGCGGGTGCGCAGGGAGGAGAGGGCCACCGGTTCCGCGGGGACCAGCCAGCCGGCGTGGGCGTAGGCGGGGAGCTGGTCCCGTATCGTGCGGAGCTTGCCGCCGCGTGACCAGACCGCCAGCCACACCAGCAGCCCGAACACCGGCGCCATGACGAAGGCGTACGCGCCGAGGAAGACGAAGCCGTTCATCACCGCCGAGCCGTTCCACAGCGAGTGCAGTGAGATCGCCAGCAGCAGGCCGGCCACCGGGAAGAGCACGCGGCGTATTCGCTGACGGGCGAGCGTCATCGCCGCCAGGCCGAAGCCCAGGCCGGCCATCGCCGTGAACAGCGGGTGCGCGAACGGGGAGAAGACGACGCGGGCCAGGAACGTCACGGTCACCGTGGCCACGGGGCCGGCGTCGCCGAAGGTCTCGTTCTCCGTGTACGCCCGGCCCAGGTACAGGATGTTCTCGGTGAACGCGAAGCCCGTGCCGACGAGCCCCGCCAGCACCAGGCCGTCGACCAGGCCGTGGAAGTAGTGCTTGCGGAAGAGGAACAGCAGCAGTATCGCCGCCGCCTTCGCCGTCTCCTCCACCACCGGCGCCACGACCGCCATGCCCCACAGGTCCGCCTCGCGCGACGACGCCGTGGGCAGGCCCGTGGCTATCCAGCGGGCGGCGAAGGTGTTCGCCAGCATCGCGACGAGCGTCGCGGCGAAGGCACCCCAGGCGAAGGCGAAGAGGCGGTAGCGCCACGGGCCGGGTGCCGCCCGGTCCAGCCACAGGAAGCCCGCGCCCAGCAGCGGCACCGGCAGCAGCGCAAGACCGCTGCCCACGAGCATCCCGCGCGTGCCGGTCTCCGACCACACCAGCCCCAGGATCGCCAGCCCCGCCAGCGCCAGCACGGTCGCCACCGCGCCGATGCGCACGCCCCGCCTGCGCCAGAACCGCCGGCGGGCAGGCGGGTCCGCGGCGGGCTCCACCGGTTTCTGGCGCGCGTCCGTGAACACCGGGCACGGCCCGAACCCCTCGGGCTCCCGCGGCCGGGTCATGAGCTGAGCGCCTTGGTCCTGCACCCCTCGACCCTAGCCAGTGCCGCCGTCACGCGCGACGGCCTATATCTCGTCGATCTCGTCGATCTCGTCGATACGGCGGAAAAGGAGATCGTTCACGATGTGCCCCTTTCCGAGCCCCTGCCCCTCGAAGCGCGTGCGCGGGCGGAAGGCCGGCCGCGGCGCGTAGCCGCCGGGATGGACGTTCTCGAAGTACGGAGACGCCTCCAGCGTCTCCAGCATCCACTCCGCGTACGGCTCCCAGTCCGTCGCCAGGTGCAGCACCGCACCCGGCGCCATCCGCGAGGCGGCCCGCGCCAGGAACTCCGGCTGGATGAGCCGGCGCTTGTGGTGCCGCTTCTTGGGCCACGGGTCCGGGAAGTAGATCCGTATCCCCGCGAGCGCGGCCGGGGGCAGCATCTCGCGGAGCAGGATGACGGCGTCGCCGTTGCCGATGCGTACGTTCGTCAGGCCGCGCCGCTCGATGTGCCGCAGCAGGTTGCCCTGGCCGGGGGTGTGGACATCGACGGCGAGGATGCCGGTGGCGGGGTCCGCGGCGGCCATCTCGGCGGTCGCCTCACCCATGCCGAAGCCGATTTCGAGGACGACCGGGAGACCGGCGAAGAGGTCGTCGAGATCGAGGACGGAGGCGCCGTCGATGTCGAAGCCCCACTTCGGCCAGAGCCGCTTCAGGGCTTCGCCCTGCGCGAGGGTCACGCGGCTGCGGCGCGGCACGAAGGAGCGGATCCGGCGCTCGTTGTGCGGCCCTGCGGGCGCCGGGGCGGGGCCGTCGGGGAACCTGGGCTGGGGACGATCGTGCTGATCGGGGTGGTCGGACACAGTGCTTCCATTTTACGGAGGCGCCCGAGCCGGTCTCCGGGGGTCCCTCGCTGGTCACAGAAGGTCAGCCACAGAAGGGTCAGTCTCAGAGGAGCGAGTCACAGAAGGGCGAGCGTCCTGCGGGCGATCTCCCTGCCGATCGGCAGGGACGCGGTGGCCGCCGGGGACGGCGCGTTCAGTACGTGGACCGTGCGCGGCCCCGCCGCGAAGCGGAAGTCGTCCACCAGCGTCCCGTCCGGCAGCACCGCCTGCGCCCGCACCCCCGCCTGCGCCGGGCGCATGTCCTCCTCCTCGACCGCCGGCAGCAGGCGCCGTACGGCCTGCGTGAAGGCCCTGCGGGAGAGGGAGCGGCGCAGTTCCCCGGCGCCGTAGCGCCAGTGGCGGCGGGCTATGCGCCAACTGCCGGGGTACGCGAACGTGGCCGCGGCGTCGCGGGGGCTGAGGCTCGTCCAGGTGTAGCCCTCCCGGGCCAGGGCGGGGACGGCGTTGGGGCCGAGGTGGACGGTGCCGTCGATGCCGCGGGTGAGGTGGACGCCGAGGAACGGGAACGCGGGGTCGGGAACGGGGTAGACGAGGCCGCGGACGAGGTCGGCGGCGCGCGGGGCCAGCTCGTAGTACTCGCCGCGGAACGGGACGATGCGCAGCCCGGGGCGGTCGCCGGCGAGGCGGGCGATGCGGTCGGAGTGCAGGCCGGCGCAGTTGACGAGGGCGCGGGCGCGGACGATGTCGCCGGCGGCGGTGCGGACGGCGACACCGGGGCGGGTGGTGCCGGTGGTGCCAGCGGTACGGGCGGTGGCAGGGCCCGGGTCCGGGCGCCTCGCGATCACCCGTACCTCCGCCCCGTACCGCACCTCGGCCCCCGCGTCCCGCGCCAGCTCCGCCAGCGTCCGCGCCACCGCCCGGAAGTCGCACACCCCCGTCGTCGCCACGTGCAGCCCCGCCAGCCCGCGCACGTGCGGCTCGTACGCGCTGAGCTGCGCCGGCCCCAGCTCCCGCACCGGGATGCCGTTCTCGCGCCCGCGCTGCGCGAGGGCGTGCAGGCGCGGCAGCTCGTCCCGGTCCGTGGCGACGACGATCTTGCCGGTGACCGCGTGCGGCAGGCCGTGCGCGGCGCAGAACCGGGTCATCTCGGCGGCGCCCTGCACCGCGTAGCGCGCCTTGAGCGAGCCCGGCCGGTAGTACAGCCCGCTGTGGATCACGCCGCTGTTGCGTCCGGTCTGGTGCTGCGCGGGGCCGGGCTCCTTCTCCAGGACGAGGACGCGGATGCCGGGGGCGGCACGGGTGAGCGCGTACGCCGTGGAGAGGCCGACGATGCCGGCTCCGATCACGAGCACGTCGCAGTCGTCGGCCATGTCACCTCCGGCAGGGGTCCCGCCCCATCATCCCCCGGGCAGGCGGGCGTCCGCCAAGTCCGCCAAGCCGGCTGCCAAGCGCGCCAAGCCCGCCGCCAAGTCCGCCAAGCCCCCCAGACGCCGCGCCGGGGCCCCGGCACTACAGCGGCAGCCGCGGCGGCACCCCGCCCGCCACCGCGCGCTGGCGCGGCGCCGCGTCGCCCGTCCAGCACGACCCGCGCCGCAGCAGCAGCCGCTGCAGCCACAGCTCCGTCGAGACCAGCTCCGCAAGGCCGCCCAGCGGCAGCGGCTCGCCGGCCGCCGCCGCGCGCAGCGCCTTGCGTACGACCCGGCCCTCCACCAGCCCCGCGTCCGCCAGCAGCGGGCGGTGGAAGAGGTCGGCCAGCTCCGTCGAGGCGCGGCGCAGGCCGATGCGCTCCGCCGACGCCGCGGCTGCCGCGGGGCCGGTGGTCGCGCCCCAGCCCGGCGGCAGGCCGCGGATGCCCGCGCCGTCGAGCACGGCGCCGAGCACCGCCGCCCGCGCGCCCGGCTGGACGCGCAGCGCCTCGGGCAGGGCGCGGCAGGCCCGTACGACCTGGTTGTCGAGGAAGGGAGCGTGCAGCCGCTGGAACCTGACCTCCGCGGCCTGCTCGAAGACGCGGTAGTCGGCGCCCAGTTGCGCCAGCGCCGCGGCGGCGCGGCGCTCGCCGGGGCGGCCGGTGCCGTCGCCGTTCGCCGTGCCGGCGGAGCCCCGCAGCCGCACCGACACCTCGGCCAGCGCCTCGCCCGTCAGCCACCGCGCCGCAGGACCCGGCCGGCACCAGCTCAGCGCGGCGAGTGACGCGTCGACCGCGCCCCGGCCGCGCCCCGGCGCCGCGCCCAGCACGCCCGCCGGGTCGTCCAGCAGCGCCTCGGCGCCCTCGGCGATGCCTTCCCAGTACGGCGTACGGGCCAGCCGGCGGGCCGCGCGGTAGACGGTCAGCGGCGCCAGCACCGACCCCTCCGCGCGCCCCAGCGCGGTGACGGGCCGCAGCACCGAGCGCCGCCGGCGGTCCAGGAGCAGGTCCGCGAGCCGGGCCGGGTGCGCGTCGAGGACCTCGCGGGCGCCGACGCCGACGAGGTGGTCGGCGCTGCCCGCGGTCAGCCGGCGCCGGTGCCGGGCGGCGGCGACCAGCGAGGGCCCCGGCTCGTCCGTCAGCGGCATGCTCTCCAGGTCCGCGTACGGCAGCGCCGTCTCGCCCGCGGCCACCACCACGTGGTGCAGCCGCGGGTTGGCGGCGATGGTGCGGGCCCGCTCCAGCTCCTCTTCGTCGGCCCGCGCCGTCAGGTCGTTGAACGTCACGGCGACCAGCCGCTCGCCCTGCCCGGGCCCAAGACCCGGCGGCGTACCGGGGGCTCCCGGCAGCCCGGCAGCCAGCAGCGCGAGGGTGCCGGAGGCGATGCCTCCGGACAGGTCGGCGCCGATGCCGGGCGCGGGCCCCCGAGAGGCGCGCCGGTCGGCCGGGCCCATGCCGGGTACGGGGCCGGGGTCGAGGCCGCCGTAGCCGGGCTCGGGCGCGTGGCGCGGGGCGGCCAGCCGGGCGCGTACGGACTCCACCAGCGCGTCGCGTACGCCCTCCACCGCCGGTTCGGTGTCCAGCGACGGGGCGGCGACGGCGAGGGAGGCGCGCGGCTCGTAGCCGGTGATCTCCTTTGCGCCCTCGCGGAGGATGAGCGCGTGCCCGGGGGGCACGCGGTGCACGCCGGCGTACGGCGTGCCGTCGCCCAGCGCCTCCGGCACGTCGGGGCAGGCGAGTTGGGCGGCGAGGTGGGAGACGTCCAGTTCGGCTTCGATCAGGTCGGCGAGCGGCAGCGCGGCGGTCGCGTACGCCGTGCTGCCGTCCCAGGCGGCGTGGAAGACGGGGCGGGCGCCGGCGAGGTCGCCGAGCACGGTGGTGCGGCGGCCGACCTGCGCGACGGCCGTGTACCCGCCGGGCCAGGCGCTCAGGTGCCGTACGGCGCCGCCGCGGGCGGACAGCAGGCCCACGCGCAACTGGTCGTCGCTGGCGCCGCAGGTGCCGAAGACCGCCAGCCGGATCAGCGGCGCGACGTCCACGACGCGGATCTCGTCCGGCCGCCAGTCGCCGACGGCCCACAGCGGATCGGGGCCGCCCCAGACGAGTTGGGCGCCGACGGGGTGCAGGTCGTAGTCGTCGGCGGACTGTGCGCCGTCGAGGAACGAGGGCGCGGCGGCGGAACTGCTCCATCCCACCAACCACCGCATGCGCGCCTCCTCGTGGGCAACTGGGGACGTATCGGCATATGCCAAGCGAGCCAGGCGAGCCGGTCGATCAGCGTCAACTTCGCCACGCACAGGGCGTACTGCCGCATCGTCAGGACCAATGCTGCCACGAGAGGGGCGCATGTGAGTGGATGCGGTCGTGCGGGAGTCTGTCCGGCACGGCCGGAAGCGCCCCCGCGGATCACCACGCGGACCACCGTGCGGCCGGCCGCGGGAGCAGCGCGCCCCGGCCGTGGAAGAGGATCAACTGCCTTTACGGACCGGCCCCCACGCACCGTCCGGAACCCGGCGCACGCGCCCGGGCGGCGCCCGGACCCCGTCACAGCCGTCCCGTACGCCCGATCTGCACCCGTCGCGAGGGGCGTCATTCAGCCATTCTGTACACGGCGCAATACCGGTCAACGAGCCCGTCACACGGGCTTGTGCGGTCCGGGAAGCGTCCCGCGCTCCCCGGACCGTGGGCCGCCGCCCGCGGGGATGAATGACGGCGGAGTTCCCCAGGCCCGCCGGTTTCCCAGGCACGGCGAGCCGACCCACGGACAACCAGCCAAGCGTGCGCGGTCCGTTGGGTGCAGAGCGCACGTACGGCGCACCGCCACACGACCCCGGAGCACGCGCGCTGTAATCCCGCCATCCGGGAACATTCCTCTTAACGGTCGGGATCCGGCGAACTACGCTGGGTGCATATGCGACCCGGCCGGAACCCCACCTGCCGGACGGGAGCCGTCGGTGGTCGAGGGGTGTGCATGTCCAGGACGCCACGCGGGCCGAACGAGAAGCTGGGCCACATGCTCGCGCTCGCCGGGATCAGCAACGCCGGACTCGCCCGCCGGGTCAATGACCTCGGCGCGCAGCGCGGCATGACGCTTCGGTACGACAAGACGTCCGTCGCCCGCTGGGTGACGAAGGGGATGGTGCCGCAGGGCGCCGCGCCCCACCTCATCGCCACCGCCATCGCCGGCAAGCTCGGCCGCCCCGTGCCGCTGCACGAGATAGGGCTCGCCGACACCGACCCGGCGCCCGAAGTCGGCCTCGCCTTCCCGCGCGACGTCGGCGAGGCGGTGCGCTCGGCCACCGAGCTGTACCGGCTCGACCTCGCCGGCCGGCGCGCCGGCAGCGGCGGCATCTGGCAGAGCCTCGCCGGGTCCTTCGCCGTCAGCGCGTACGCGACGCCCGCCTCCCGCTGGCTGATCACCCCGGCCGACGGCTCGGTCGCCCGCGGCCTCGACGGCGCCGACCCGCACCACGCGCCCGCCGCCGACGGCCCCGGGCCGCGGCGCGTGGGCCACAGTGACGTCGCCAAGCTGCGCGACGCGGCGGAGGAGGCGCGGCGCTGGGACTCCAAGTACGGGGGCGGCGACTGGCGCGCGTCGATGGTGCCGGAGTGCCTGCGCGTGGACGCGACGCCGCTGCTGCTCGGCGCGTACACGGACGAGGTCGGGCGCTCCCTCTTCGGCGCGACCGCGGAACTGACCCGGCTCGCCGGGTGGATGGCCTTCGACACGGGCCAGCAGGAGGCGGCGCAGCGGTACTACATCCAGGCGCTGCGGCTGGCGCGGGCGGCGGCGGACGTGCCGCTCGGGGGGTATGTGCTGGCGTCGATGTCGCTCCAGGCGACGTACCGCGGCTTCGCCGACGAGGGCGTGGACCTCGCCCAGGCCGCGATCGAGCGCAACAGGGGGTTGGCGACGGCGCGTGCGATGAGCTTCTTCCACCTCGTCGAGGCGCGGGCGCACGCCCGCGCACAGGACGAGGCGTCCTGCGGCACGGCCCTGGCGGCGGCGGAGAGCTGGCTGGAGCGGGCCCGCGAGGGCGATCCCGACCCGGCCTGGCTCGACTTCTACGCCTACGACCGGCTGGCCGCCGACGCCGCCGAGTGCTACCGCGACCTGCGGGTGCCGCGGCAGGTGCGGCGGTTCACGGAGCAGGCGCTGGCGCGGCCGACGGAGGCGTTCGTACGCTCGCACGGGCTGCGGCTGATCGTGGCGGCGGTCGCGGAGCTGGAGTCGGGCAACCTGGACGCGGCGTGCGCGCAGGGCACGCGGGCGGTGGAGGTCGCGGGGCGGATCTCGTCGGCGCGGACGACGGAGTACGTGAAGGACCTGCTGGCGCGGCTGGAGCCGTACGGGGACGAGCCGATGGTCGCGGAGTTGCGCGAGCGGGCGCGTCCGCTGCTGGTCGCGCCGGCGTAGACCTCGCCGGCCGGGCTGTGCCGGACGCACGGACGCACGGACGCACGGGCGGTTGGGCGGTGTACGAGTCGGCTCCGCAGCTCGTACGCGCCGGGCAGCGGGTCGTGCGTGCGGGTTGAGCGCCTGGCAATGGCCGTACGCGCCTGGCGCTGTTGCGGGGCGCTCAGCGGCAGTCGATGACCGAGTCCGCCCAGTCCGTCAGCATCGCCGTGTACACCGGGTGCTCCGGCTCTGCTTCGAGCCGGATCGTCTCCGTGCCGGCCGGCAGTCGCATGTCGACCGCGACCGCTTCCTCGCCTGCGCGGACCCAGTCGGAGCGCCACAGGCGGGAGTCGTCCCCGTAGACGCTGAACCTGGCCGCGCCCAGCCGGTACATCATGTCGTCGATCCCGGCCGCCGCCCGGTACCGCGTGCAGGAGCGGTTCAGCTCGATCACCAGCGACGACTTCGCGTGCACCGTCACGCCGTGGTCGTACGTCCGGCCGCCGATGCTCAACTCGTCGCGTTGCCACCACCAGCCGCTGCGGTTCATCACGATCTCCGGTTCGGTGCCGTCGCCCCTGACGTCCGCGTCGAGTCCGGCGACGCGGTAGGGCTCGGTGGGGGGCGGCGTGCTCGGCGGCGGTGTGGGCGTCGGAGTCGGGGTGGGGGTGGGGGTCGGGCTGGGGGACGGCGCCTCGGGCGTGGGCGTCGGCGTGGGCGTGGGCGTCGGCTTCGGCTTCGGAGTGGGCCTCGGGGTGGGCCTCGGCGTCGGCGTGGGCTCCGCCGGCTCCGGGTCGGGAGGCGGGGGAGCCGGCTCCGGCTTGTCCGCCGGCGGAGGCGCCGGAGGCGGCGCCGGGGCCGAGGTGGCGGGCGGGTTGGCGACCGGCTCCTTCCCGCCGTCGCCGCCGGACAGCACGAGCACCAGCGCCACAGCCGACGCCGCTACGACCACACCCGCCGCGGCAGCGGCCTTGACCGGCGCCCCGACGCCCTCACCCGCAGCCGCCCCGGCACCACCGGCCGCACCCGAACCCGCCCCGGCCCCGCCGCTCGCCGCCGCCGCGGCCCCCGCCCCTGCGGCACCCGACGCCCCCGCGCCCGCGCCGATACCCGCGAACCCGGCGCCCTTGCCCGCCGCGGCCGACGCGAACCAGCCGACCACCGCGATCGGAAGCACCGCGCTGAGCCGGGAGTTGACGTCCGCGACCTCAACGGCCGCCATACGGCACCGCACGCAGTCGTCCAGGTGCTTGCGCAGCCCCCGCTCGGCACGCATCCGCAGCCCCCCGCGGGCGTACGCGCCGAGCCGGTCCGCGTACCGGGCGCAGTCGCCGCCGACGGTGAGCGCGGTGGAGACGTGCGCCTGGAGGTACGCCTGCTTGAGCCCCTCGCGGGCGCGGTGCGCGAGCACGGCGGTGGCGTTGGCGCTGAGCCCGAGCAGCGGCGCGACCTGGCTGGGCGACTCGTCCTCCACCGTCGTGTGCCACAGCACGGTCTGCCAGCGCTCGGGCAGACTGCGGAACGCCTGCACGGCCATCGACTGCTCGGCTTCGTGCATGGCCCGTACGTCGGCGCCGAGGTCGAGGGTGTCGTCGTCGGAGGCCGGCCCCGCGGCCTGGGTGGCGAAGACGGCGAAGTCGTCGACGAGTTGCTCGCGCCTGGCGGTCTTCGCCCAGGCGGCGGCGGCCCGCCGCACGGTGGTCAGCAGATACGCCCGTACGGCGGTCTGGGGCCCGGCGCCGCCGCGTACCGCTTGCAGCGTGCGGGCGAACACCTCGGCGGTGAGGTCGTCGGCGGTGTGGGAGTCGCGGCAGCAGGTGCGCGCGTACCGGCGGACCGCCGGGGCGTGCCGCTGGTACAGCTCCTCGTACGCGCTGTCGTCGCCGGTACGCATCCGGGCGACCAGTTCGGCGTCGGAGGGCAGCGCGCTGGTGACCCCCTCGTCCCGCCGCTCACGCTGCTTCGGAATCGCCCCCACGGCCTCGCCGGCATCGCCGGACGACCCGCCCGAACCACCGCCGTCCATGGCACGCCTGCGATCGTCCCGATCGTCAACCGCCATGCCGCCAGCCCCCGTAGCCGCCCGTCCTGCCGATCACCGGGTGAGCGTGACACAACGGGTCCTGCGTGCTGTCCGCGTTGAACGGCCAACCACCCGTTGGAGGGTTTTCCCGGGCATAGCGCACCGGCGGCCACGCTTTCGGGGTAGGCGCCCGAATCGCTTGACGAAGGGGCCGGCGCGCCGGCCACGGGTCCGGACTCCCGGCCAAAAGACACCCTGACGGGCGACCCCGTCAACATGAACCACCGCCGACGAGGCCACCCGTCAAGGGGAACCCCGCTCAAGCCGTCAGGGCATGCTGCGCCGGGCGGCCGAGGCCCCCTGGCACACCCGTCAGGCGACCGGCCTGCTCACCCCTCCGCGTGCGGTCGCAGCCCGTCGAGCAGGATGTCCAGCAACCGCGCGGACGCGACCGCCTGCTGCTCCGGGTCCGGCAGGGCCGGCGCCGCGGTGGCTATCACCAGCAGCACGTCCGACACCGATACGTCCGCGCGCAGCGCCCCCGCGTCCCGGGCGCGCGCGACCAACTGCCCGACGACGCCGAGCAGCGCCGCCGCGTCCGTACCGCCGACGCCCGCGCTCTGCGCACCCGCGTCCCCGCTCGCGCCCGTGACCGCCCCGTCGTGCCCGCTGACCTGCGGCTCCGAGCCCTCCGGCGAGGGCCGCTGCTGCGGCACCCGCGGCTCGTCCTCCGGCGCCTTCGCCGTCACCCCGAGCACCTGCGGCGGCAGCAGCCGCCCGGCGCCGGAGTCGACGGAGGCGCGGAGGAAGCGGGCCAGCGCGGCCCACGGCTCGTCCTCCTGCTGCAACGCCGCCCGAGCCTGCTCGGTCAGCCGCGCGGTCTCCGCCTCGGCGATGCGCTTGACCAGCACTTCCTTGCTCGGGAAGCGGCGGTACACCGTGCCTACGCCGACCCTGGCGCGGCGGGCGACGTCCTCCATCGGGGCGCCGTAGCCCAGCTCCCCGAAGACCTCGCGCGCGGCGCGCAGGACGTGCTCCAGATTGCGCTGCGCATCAACCCGCAGCGCCGACCGGCCATTCGTCGACAGTTCGCCCGAAGTGTCCGATCCCGTCATGTTTGCTGACAGACGACTGCTCTGAACCTGCATCTCTGTTTCCCCCGGTTATGACAGTCTCCCCCCGGAGACTCCCCACCCTGCTTACCGGAGTGCATCTGGTCGGGCCACTCCGGCTCGTACGAACATAGTTCAGCAGAAGTCAAGAGAGAAGGGGCTGTGGATAAGGAAGGGCCGCGGGTCGGACACCTCGGGCACCGGAAATCCTCTCCCCGCCTGTGGACAAAAGTCCGAACACGGTGCGTCATGGGTGTTCCGAGGCCGCCGTCGGCGGCCTCGCCCCGGGCCCGCACCGCCACCGGCGGCGTGCGGCGAGGCCGGGCCCCGGGGCGGGACCCAGGCAGGAGGTTGCCATGACGGATCCGACGTGGGTGCCCGTCGTCGGTGGCGGCAGCGCCGGGACGGCCGTGGCAACGCGGCTGCGCCTCTGTGTACGGCCACCGGCTGAAGGGCTACCCTGCCTGGCTCATGCACCGTGCGTACCACCCGGGCAATCTCCCCGCCGCGGGCCGCAGGGCCCACACGCCCGCGGGGTGGAACGCGCACCCGCCACCCGGCCCGGCCACGGCTCCGACGGCGACTGAGGCGGGCATGTGACCATGGACGGGCACGAAACGGCACGGAGCGAAACGAACGACCAACGAGTGGACCTGGGACTGGCACGCTTGAACTTCACGCGCTGGAGCCCCCGGCTCCCCGGATCCCCGCGCCGCACAGCCGCCGCGCGGGGAATCCGCGGTGCCGTCCCCTCCGCCCGCCCCGGACGGCAGAGCCGCCGCGCCGCGGCGGAACCGCCCCCTGGCGTCGAGCCGGACGCCGACCCCGGCGGTACGGCGGGCGGCGGCAACGCGGGCCCGGAACCCGACACAGGACACGACGTCGACCCCGGCATCGAGCTGCCCGTCAGCGCCACCCTCGGCCGGCTGCCCGCACCCGTCGCGGTCGTCCACGGCCCCGACCACCGCATCGCGTACGTCAACGACGCCTACGCCGCCGTCTTCGGCGCCCGCTCCCCGGGCCGCCCGGCCCGCGACGCGCTGCCCGAACTCGCCGAGCTGGGGCTGCTGCCGCTGATGGACCAGGTGCTGCGCAGCGGCACTCCGCGCACCGTCAAGGCCCGCCGCGCCCCCGACACCCGCTCGTACACGTTCACTTGCAGCCCCATCGACGTCGGCGAGAGCGGCGGCGTCCTCGTCTCCGCCGCCGACGTCACCGACCAGGTGGAGGCGGCCGAGCGGCTGCGCGCCGGCGAGCGCATGCAGCGCGAGGCGGCGGTGGCGCTCCAGCGCAGCCTGCTGCCGGAGAAGCTGGAGCACCCGGACGACCTGCGGGTCGCGGCCAAGTACCAGCCGGGCGGCACCGACGCAGCCGTCGGCGGCGACTGGTACGACGTCATCACCCTCGGCGCCGGCCGTACGGCGATGGTCATCGGCGACGTCATGGGCCGCGGCGTCCGCGCCGCCGCCATCATGGGCCAGTTGCGCACCGCGGTACGCGCGTACGCGCGCCTGGACCTCCCGCCGCACGAGGTGCTGCAACTCCTCGACGGCCTCGCCTCGGAGATCGACCCGAACCAGATCGCCACGTGCGCGTACGCCGTCCACGACCCGCACGAGGGCCGCCTGGTGCACGCCTCCGCCGGCCACCTGCCGATCCTCATCCGCGACGCGGACGGCACCGTACGCCGCGTCGACGAGCCCACCGGCCCGCCGCTCGGCACCGGCGGCTGGATGCACAGCTCCGCCGAACTGCCCTTCCCGCCCGGCTCGACCGCCGTCCTCTACACCGACGGCCTCATCGAACGCCGCGGGCAGGACATCTACGAGGGCGTCAACGCGCTCGCGAGCGCGTTCGCCGGCGCCACCGGCGCCCCCGGCGTCGTCTGCGACCGCCTCATCCGCTCCCTGGGCGTCACCGCGGAGCACGACGACGACGTGGCCGTGCTGGTGCTGGAGCACCCGCTGCGCGACAACGGCGAGGCCGAGCTGTTCCGCAGCGCGGCGCTGGACCTCCTCGGAGGCGTCGAGGCGGCCCCGCGTGCCCGCGCCTTCGCCGACGGCGTCCTGGCGAGCTGGCGCTTCCCGGCGGAGCTGCGCGAGCTGGGAGTCCTGGCGGCCAGCGAACTGGTCGCCAACTCCCTGCAGCACGGCGCCCCGCCGATGCGGCTGCGGCTGCGGCGTACGGACCGGAGGCTGATCGTCGAGGTCACCGACGGCGACGACCGCCTGCCCCGCCGCCGCCAGGCGAAGCTGGGCGACGAGAACGGCCGGGGCATCTCCATCGTCGCCACGATCGCCTCAACCTGGGGCTCACGCCGCACGGTGGGCGGCGGCAAGGCGGTGTGGTGCGAGTTCGCCCTGCCCGGCGACCGCGGCCACTGAAGCTCCGTACGCAAGGCGCCCGCCCGCGCAGCACGCTCCACCCACGCAGCCACGCGCCAGCCGCGCCAGGCAGGCCCGCCCGTGCAGGCAGATCCGCCCGCGCAGGTGGGCCCGCCCGGCTAGGCCGCCTGCACAGGCGCCGGCTCCGCCACGGCCGCCGCCGGCTTGTGAGACGCCACCTGCACGGTGCCCGCGAGCCGCGGGCAGTCCTGCACCGGCGTCAGCCGCCGGCCCAGCCGCAGCCCCATCACCGTGATGCTCAGCGAGCACACGACGAGCATCGCGAGATACGCCCCGTACGCCCCGGCCCCGACAAGCAGCCCGCCGACCGCCGGCCCGATGGCCAACGCCAACTGCTTGACCAGCGCGAACACCGAGTTGTACTGCCCGATGTGTGAACTCGGCGCCAGATC
The DNA here is from genome assembly GCF_059570535.1 of Streptomyces sp. CNP082. Classification (NCBI taxonomy): domain Bacteria; kingdom Bacillati; phylum Actinomycetota; class Actinomycetes; order Kitasatosporales; family Streptomycetaceae; genus Streptomyces; species Streptomyces sp. CNP082. The sequence continues at coordinate 2,235 of NZ_JCANSZ010000017.1, read as the reverse complement.
GGCCACCAGCGGCGACACGGTCGGCGACAGCATCGCCTCGCCGAGCCCGAAGAGCGCGTACGTGGAGATGATCGCCGCCGTCGCCATCGCCTGCCCGCCGGCAACCCACCCCGGGGCCCCGGCCACCAGCCAGGCGACCGTCCATATGAGCCCGACCGCGGCGATGACCCGGCTGCGCCGCCGCCGCTCCACCAGCCGCAGCACGGCGAACTGCGCCACGACGATCACCGCGGTGTTCGCCGCCAGCGCCACCCCGAGCGTCGACGGGGATATCCCCGAGACCTCGACCGCGAACGCCGACAGCCCGGACTCGAACTGCCCGTAGCAGGCGAAGAACATCACGAAGCCCAGCACAGAGAGCCACACCATCGCCCGGTCGGCGAGCAGCACCCGCCACCGCCCCCGGGCCCCCTCGCCCGCGGAAGCAGGCTCCGCCGCCCGCGCCCCGCCCGGCATCCGCACCGTGGCGACCACGGCACCGAGCACCAGGAACATCACCGATTCGATGGCGAAGAGCCGCACGAAGGATCCCGCGTGCTCCTCGTCCACGAGCAGCCCGCCGAGCAGACCCCCGACGCCGAGCCCGAGGTTGTTCAGGAAGAACTGCGTCGCGAACGCCCGCGACCGCGTCGCCGTCGTCGAGCACCACACGATCATCGTCGCCAGCGCGGGCTGGATGACCGCGATCCCGGCGCCCATGACCAGCGTCGACGCGAGCACCATCGGCGCCGTCGAGGCCAGCCCCAGAGACAACGCCCCGGTCGCGGCGGTAACCGCACCGACGAGCGCCACGGGCAGCGGCCCGCGCCGGTCGATGGCCCGCCCGGTGAAGGGCAGCACGAGCAACGCGGCCATGGCGAACCCGGCGAGCGCGACACCCGCCGTGGTCGAACCCAGCTCCCGCACCCGCGATACGTACAGAAACGTGTACGGCACCGTGAAGCCGTTGCCGAAGGCACTCAGCGCGTTGCCCACCTGGATCCGGCGGAGGGCCCCGGTGCCGGTCTCGCTCGTCACTGCTCACCACCCATGCACACGTGCGACCCGGAGCCGGTGAGCTACCGGGTCGAAGACTTAGATGCTAAAGTTCGGACCTAAAGAGTACATCACTGAGAACTTCGACGCGAACGAGATAGGTGGAATACTGCGCGTCATGTCCGACAGCGACGTCCCGGCCACCGAAGCCGAACGGACGCCCACCCAGGAGCTGCGCTCGCTCGACGAGCAGATCGCCCTCTACCAGCGGGAGTTCCACGACCTCGACCCCCAGGTCGAGCAGATCGTCTCGGCCCTCAGCCGACTCAACCGCCGCATGACCGTCGCCTACGGCCGCCACCTCGCCGACATCGGCATCAGCAGCGCCGAGTGGGAGGTGCTCAAGGCCCTCGTCCTCGCCGGCGCCCCCTACCAGCTCGGCCCCGGCGAACTCGCCAAGCGCCTCGGCCTCACCCCCGCCGCGATGACCCACCGCATCGACCGCATGGTCGGCGACGGCCTGGTCACCCGCGAACGCGACGAGACGAACCGCGTCCGCGTCATCGTCGGCATCACCGAGCTCGGCCGGGACAAGTGGTTCGCGGGCATGCGCATGGGCACGGACTGGGAGGGGGACCTGCTCCAGGACCTCACCCCGACCGAGCGCACCCTCCTCGGCGAACTGCTGACCCGCCTCCTCCGCCGCGTGGAGGACGCCCAGCCGGACGCGAGCGGCCGACTGTCCGACCTGGACTAGCCCTTGATCGCGCTTGACACCAAACGGAACGCTCCGTAAAGTTCTTCGGGTTGCCACGGAGCCGGTTCGGTTCTGGAGTGCGACGGTGGCCGTCCCTGAGGGGCGGCTCGTCCCATCTACTCGTAGTGTGATCGACTCCCTTTCGTCGGGGTTGAATCGGCATGCCCGGTTCTTTTCGGCGGGTGGCCGGATTTTGCGCCGCCGGGACAATCCGCTACGGTTATGGAACACCGAAGGGAAACGCCCGGAGAAGCCCGGTGAGGGTTTTGAAGGTAGTGTCCGTTCTTTGAGAACTCAACAGTGTGCCAAGTAATTGATGCCAAGTGTTTGATGTAGTGACACAGCAGTAGCGAGGCAGACTCGTTCTGTAGTGCTGCATTCTTTTGTATGCATTTACGGAGAGTTTGATCCTGGCTCAGGACGAACGCTGGCGGCGTGCTTAACACATGCAAGTCGAACGATGATCCGGTTTCGGCCGGGGATTAGTGGCGAACGGGTGAGTA
>NZ_JCANSZ010000016.1:0-129974 GCF_059570535.1 Streptomyces sp. CNP082 | reverse complement strand
CGGTGCTACCGCCGGCAGGCTTGTGCTGGCAGACTCCATGTCAGCCTCTCCGCTGCTAGACCCAGTGGGGAGGCACCCTCGTATCGGTGCCGGAGCGTGTCTGCCAGTCCGCTCACTGTTCGGCGCTCGACGGCGCTCAGCCCTGTCGACGGTCTCCACGCCCCGGGCAACCGCCGGATCCCGCAGAACTCATGCCGGACGTCATCAACGCGTCGAGCGAGCAGGGCGGTAACCCGGCGGCACCTCGGGTGCATCAGCAGTCACACGACCACCGACACAAGGATGGTGCACCAGTGAGCGAGAGCACCCCGAGCCTGTACGAGTGGGCGGGCGGCGAAGAGGCGTTCCTGCGGCTCACCGAGGTCTTCTACGGGCACGTGCGCAAGGACCCCGTCCTGGCACCGGTGTTCGCGCACATGGACGGTGAACACCCGCGGCACGTCGCGCTGTTCCTCGCCGAGGTCTTCGGCGGCCCCGAGCGGTACAGCGCCGACCACGGCGGCCACGACCGCATGGCGCGCATGCACCTCGGCCGGCACATCACCGAGGAGCAGCGCAGGCGCTGGGTGTCGCTGCTGATGGACAGCGCCGACGAGGTCGGGCTGCCAGACGACCCGGAGTTCCGGGCGGTGTTCTCGTACTACATCGAGTGGGGCACGCGGATGGCGATCGTCTACTCCGGCGACGACCCGCCGCCGACGGCGGGGCCGATGCCGAAGTGGGAGTGGGGGCAGACCCCGCCCTGGCAGCCCGGCGGCTGAGCCGGGCTGCCGGCTCCCGGGGGCAACACGCCCGGGTGGTCTGGACATTGGCGTACGCGGTCGGTTAAACAGGGTGTCCGTTACGGATTCGTACACGGAGCAGCGTGCCGAACCCCCCTCAGAACCCGCACCGTGAGAGGAACGCCATGCGACCTGGGCCCGTGTACGTCTCCCGGCGAACCGCGCTCAAAGCCGGCGCCGGCGCCGCCTTCGCCGCCGGCGGGGGCGGCGCCCTGCTGCTCGGCGGCAGCGCCGCGGCCGACAACAGCGGCTCCCTGCGCCGGACGGCCGACGACCCGTCGTACGTGATCGGCACCGACGAGTGGGGCGCCCGTCCGCCCGCCGGGGACGTCTCCCTCTCGTCCGGTACGACCACGAAGATCGTCGTCCACCACACCGCGTTCCCGAACTCCACGGACTACTCGTACGAGGCCGCCGTCTTCATGGCCCGCCAGATCCAGGATCTGCACATGGACGACAACGGCTGGATCGACAGCGGCCAGCACTTCACGATCAGCCGCGGCGGCCACGTCCTGGAGGGCCGGCACCGCAGTCTGGAGGCGCTGGCCGACGGCGGCTTCCAGGTCGTCAGCGCGCACGCGGTCGGCGAGAACACGCGCGGCATCGGCATCGAGAACGACGGCATCTACGTCAACGACACCCCGCCGCAGGCACTGCTGTTCTCGCTGCAGCGGCTGTTGGTGACGATCGGCACGCAGTACGGCTTCGGCGCGGACCGCGTCTTCGGCCACTGGGACTTCAACAACACGCAGTGCCCGGGCGCGATGTTCTACCGCCAGTTCCCGGCGCTGCGCCGGCAGATGGCCCAGGCGCTCGGCCAGAGCCCGGACGAGATCCCGGAGCGCACCTGGCCCGACACGTACACGTCCAGCAAGGGCGGCACGGTCGAGATGGCGCAGCGGCTGCTGCGCGCGTACGGGTACGACCTCCAGGCGGACGGCGTGTACGGGCCGCTGACGCTGGAGGCGGTGCACACCTTCCAGCGCACGATGGGGCTGCCGGTCGCGGCGGACGGCACGCTCGACAACGCCACGTGGGAAGCCATGACGGTGCCGGTGAGCACGGGCCACAGCGGGGAGGCGGTCCTCGCGGTGCAGCAGATGCTGGTGCGCAAGCTGCACCTGAAGAAGGCCACCGGCAAGTACAACGGGTCGACGACGGCGGCGGTGGCCGAGATGCAGGAGCTGCACGGGCTGCAGGCGACGGGCGCGATGGACGTGGCGACGTGGTGCGCGACGGCGGGCGGGATCGTACGCGAGGAGTTCACGACCGCGTGAGCCGGCGGCGGGCAGCCGCCGGGCCCCCGCGGGGTGCACCCGGCCGCCCGCCTAGCCGGGGGCCGCGAACCTGACCCTCGTCTTCGCCGCCTCCGGGGCGGCGAAGGCCAGCAGGTCCTCGGCCGCCGCGGCGAGCTTGTCCTTGTCCCGTCCCGACAGGGCCTGGAACGGCCGGAGGTCGACCGCGGCCGAGGTCCGCCTCAGCTCCGGCTGCCACACGCCCGCGACGCGGCCGTCGAGCAGCAGCGTGCCGCGGACGATGCCGTTCGCGGTGAACACGCCCCGCTCGTCGGCCTTGTCGATGATCCGCGTCCGGTCCGCGTGCGCGAGCAGCACGTTGTCGAAGGGGCCGAGGAGCAGGGGCGGCACCGGGGCGGCGGGGTCGGGCAGCTCGGTGCCGGCGAGGTCGAACAGCTCCCGCCCGGTTACGTCCCGGTACGTCACCAGCCGCGGGCGCAGCCGGTTGAAGACCGCCTTGAGCCGGGTCAGCGACAGCCACTTCTGGGCGTCGGCGACCGACGCCGGCCCGTACGCGGCGAGGTAGCGCAGCACCGTCTCGTCCGCCGCGGGGTCGGTGGCGGAGGGGGCGCCGAGCCACTGGTCGGCGTGCGCGTACACGAGCCCGCCGCCCTCGCCCCACACCCCGCGCGGCGGCACCTGCACCAGCGGCAGCAGCGAACGGGCCAGGTACGCCAGGTCGTTCGGATCCCCGTCCGGCCAGCGGGCGGCGAGGCGGGCACCGAGGTCGTCGACCGGCAGCGGCCCGGCGGCCAGTGCCTTGCGGGCCGCGGCGGCCAGCTCGGCCGGGTCGACGCCGCGGACCCTGCGGCCCGCGGCGGTGGTGGGCAGCGTCCTGTCCAGGTACGGCTGCACCACGGCCCGCAGCCGGAGCGCGTCGCGGGCGCTGACGAGGTGGATGGTGCCGCGCATCAGCGCCACCCTGACCGCCCGGCGGCCGGTCAGCAGCGCCGACAGATCGCCGGTGGTGAAGCCGGCGAGCCGGCTCCAGAGCTGGTAGTACGGGGCGTCGCCGGACTGCGCCTGCAGCGCGACGAGGTGCTCGACGGCGTCGAGCGGCGCCGTCGTGCGCCGCTCGACGAGCCACTGCCGGTGCAGCAGGGCGCGCCCCAGCGCGCGGGCGTCCAGGACGGAACCGGGCGGGACCATGCGAACTCCCTTTCGACGATCAGGCGTACGAGCATGCCACCCCTGCCCCGGAAGCGGTACGGCTAGCTGTACTGATCACGCGCCCGCTACGCCGCGGGCCGCGGCGGGGTCCGTACCGCGCCGGCACTCGCCGCGATCACCATGCCGATCGCCACGCACTGCACCGCCGTGAGCCCCTGGTCCAGCACCAGATACCCGGCGAGCGCGGCGAGCGCCGGCGCCAGGCTCATCATCAGCGCGAACGTCGCCGCCGGCAGCCGGCGCAGGGCGAACTGGTCCAGCGCGTACGGCAGCCCCGAGGACATCACCGCCACCGCCAGGCCCAGCCCCAGCGTCACCGGGTCCACCAGCCTGCCCCCCGCGCTCGCCAGCCCGACCGGCACGCTGATCAACGCGGCCACCGACATCGCGATCGCCAGCCCGTCGGCCCGCGGGAAGCGCGCCCCGGCCCGCGCGCTCATCAGGATGTACGTCGCCCACAGGCAGCCCGCGCCGAGCGCGAACCCGACGCCCACCGGGTCCAGGCCGCCGAACCCGCCGCGGCTGAGCAGCACCACCCCGCCCAGCGCCAGCGCCGCCCACAGCAGGCTCGCCGCCCGGCGGCCGGCGAGCACGGACAGGGTGAGCGGCCCCAGCACCTCCAGCGTGACCGCGGGGCCCAGCGGGATCCGGTCGATGGCCTGGTAGAAGACGAGGTTCATGCCGCCGAGCGCGACGCCGAAGGCGCACAGCACCGCCCAGTCGCCCCGCGAGTGGCCCCGCAGCCGGGGCCGGAATATCAGCATCAGCAGCGCCGCGGCGAGCGTCAGCCGCAGCGTCACCACGCCCAGCGCGCCCGCCCGCGGGAACAGCAGCGCGGCGACCGCGGCGCCGAACTGGGTGGACAGCGCCCCGGCCACCACCAGCGCGACGCCGCCCAGCCGCCCGGCGCGTACCCCGGCAGCCGGCACGGCGGGCGCGGCGGGGACGGGACCGGCAGCGTCCGCGGCCCCCGCGGAGGGGGCCGGAGCGGGGGAAGCGGAGGGTACTGAGGAAGCGGCGGAGGAGGCGGCAGCGGGACCGGGGCTCTGGGACGTCACTCCCCCACGCTACGAGCGTGCGCTCCAGGCGCGAAATGCCCCACGAGCTGGGGTCATGCCGGAGCTGGCCCCGGCAGGGCCCGCCGCCCGGCCCGTACGCCGCAGCAGCCACGCAGGCGCACCACCGCCCTCACTCGGTTGCCTCCATCCCCGCCGGCCGGCGCGCCCGCCGTCCCCCGTCTCCCGTGGCGCCGGCCCGGCCGGACCCGCCGGGCCAGCACACGGTTCCCGCGCATCGGGTGCTTGCACACCGGTCCGCCGGGGAACCCGCCCAGGAACCGACGGGCCCCGGCAGCCGTTGATCCCTCAAGGGACGCGCGGGATACTTGGGACCAAAGGGGTGGCAGCGGCAGAATCCACCTCATACACCAGGCAATACGTCAGGAGACACACATGGCAGGCTTCCTCGACCGCGCGAAGGAGAAGGCGGAGACCGCGCTGAACCAGGGCAAGGAGAAGGTCGGGGAGGTGCAGGCGCAGCGCGAGGGCCAGGCCCTCCTGCGCCGGCTCGGCACGGCCTACTTCAACGAGCAGCGCGGCACCGGTTCGCCGCAGGAGGTGCAGGACGCCCTGCAGGCCGTCCACGCACACGTCGCCCAGCACGGCGACGGATTCCTCACCCGCGGCTGAGCCGGGGCGGGCCCCGCGGCCGTCCCCGCGGCGGTACGGGCCAACGGCCCGGCCCCGGCCCCGACCGGCCACCGACCAGCGTCCCGTGTACGCATCCGAGCCCCCCGCGGCCCCGCCGCCCGGCGACCAGCCGCCCGCCCCCGGCGGGCGGCTCGCCGCGCTCCGCCCCCGGCTGCCCTCGCCGCTGACGGAGATCACCGACGACCGCCTCGCCGCCCACGGCGTCCGGCTGCTGCTCAAACGGGACGATCTGATCCACCCGGCACTGCCGGGCAACAAGTGGCGCAAGCTGATGCCGAACCTGGAGCGGCGGGCGTCCGGCTCCCCCGCCGGGGACGACCGGCCGCTGCTGACGTTCGGCGGCGCGTACTCCAACCACCTGCGGGCCACCGCCGCCGCGGGCCGGCTGCTCGGCATCCGCACGATCGGCGTGGTCCGCGGCGACGAGCTGGCGGACCGCCCGCTCAACGCCTCCCTCACGCAGGCGGCGGCGGACGGTATGCGGCTGCACTTCGTGCCGCGCGCGACGTACCGGCGACGCACGGACCCCGCCTTCCACGCGGAACTGCGCGCGGAGTTCGGGGACTTCCAGCTCATCCCGGAGGGCGGCAGCAACGCCGCCGCGGTCCGCGGCTGCGCCGCCCTCGGCCGCGAACTCGCGGGCACGGCCGGGACGGCGGTCGTCGCCTGCGGTACGGGCGGCACGCTCGCCGGACTGGCCGCCGGGCTGCCCGCCGGCACGCGTGCGATCGGCATACCGGTGCTCAAGGGCGGCTTCCTCGGCGCCGACGTCGAGCGGCTGCAGACCGCCGCGTTCGGCGGCCGGCGCGGCGACTGGCGCCTCGCGGACGGCTTCCACTTCGGCGGCTTCGCCCGCCGTACCCCCGAACTCGACGCCTTCGCCGCCGACTTCGCCGCCCGCCACGGCCTCGTTCCCGAACCCGTGTACGTCGCGAAGATGCTCTACGCCGTCGTCGCCCTCGCCGCCGACGGGGCGTTCCCACGCGGCTCGGCGGTCGCGGCGGTCGTCACCGGCTGACGCGGGGGTCCCCCGGACGAGGGAAGCCGGTCGGCGGTTGTCGGCGGGTCCTGCCATAATGGCAACCCGGAGTGACCGCACGGGAATTGGGACGAGAATAGCCCTAGCCACGGAGCGTAACGAGGGTTTACTATTAGTGACAGCCGCGGGATGGGGTGGCCTTCTCCAGTCCAGGAGACAGCAGCTCATCGCACGCGGTAGCGTCGCAGGCGAACGATTTGCCACGCCGGTCCGTTACTCCCAGTGACGGGGGACGGTGGGCGTTCCCATGGCAGAGAGTCGCCACGCACCTTGGAGGTGAGGGTGTCCCAGTTCGAAGGCGAGCCCAGTCCGAAGGACTTCGTCGAAGTCCGGCTGCCGGCTGCCGGGGCGTACCTGTCGGTGCTCCGCACCGCCACGGCAGGGCTCGCTGCCCGCCTGGACTTCACGCTCGACGAGATCGAGGATCTGCGCATCGCGGTCGATGAGGCCTGCGCGATCCTCCTTCAGCAGGCCGTCCCCGGCTCCGTGCTCACCTGCGTCTTCCAGCTCGGAGACGACGCGCTGCTGGTGACGGTGTCCGCACCGACGACCGACGGCCGGGCGCCCGAGCGCGACACCTTCGCGTGGACCGTGCTGTCCGCACTCGCGGGCAGGGTGGACGCGACCGTGGGGGACGACCGTACGGTCACGATCAGCCTGCTCAAGGAGCGCGGCGCGGCGCCGGGGCTCACGTGACGTACGTCAGGGGCGTTCCGATGCGAGACGAAGGCCGGCTGGCCGCGGCGGAGCGAGAGCGGGCGGACCACATGGACGGACTGCAGCAGCACGACAGGCGTGATCCGCAGGACCGCAGCGGCGCGCGGGCGATGTTCCACGAGCTGCGCAAGCTGCCCGCGGACTCCCCCGAGCACGCCGAGCTGCGGAACGCCCTCGTGCAGATGCACCTGCCGCTGGTGGAGCACCTGGCCCGGCGCTTCCGCAACCGCGGCGAGCCGCTGGACGACCTCACCCAGGTCGCCACCATCGGCCTGATCAAGTCCGTGGACCGCTTCGACCCCGACCGCGGCGTGGAGTTCTCGACATACGCGACCCCCACGGTCGTCGGCGAGATCAAGCGGCACTTCCGCGACAAGGGCTGGGCGGTGCGGGTGCCGCGGCGGCTCCAGGAGCTGCGGCTGTCGCTGACCTCCGCCACCGCCGAGCTCTCCCAGTTGCACGGCCGGGCCCCGACGGTGCACGAGCTGGCGCAGAAGCTCAACATCTCCGAGGAAGAGGTCCTGGAGGGCCTGGAGTCGGCGAACGCGTACTCCACCCTCTCCCTCGACGTCCCCGACACCGACGACGAGTCGCCGGCCGTCGCCGACACCCTCGGCGCGGAGGACGACGCCCTGGAGGGCGTCGAATACCGCGAGTCGCTCAAACCGTTGCTGGAGGAGCTGCCGCCGCGGGAGAAGAAGATCCTGCTGCTCCGCTTCTTCGGGAACATGACCCAGTCCCAGATCGCCCAGGAGGTCGGCATCTCGCAGATGCACGTCTCCCGGCTGCTGGCCCGCACGCTGGCGCAGTTGCGCGAGCGGCTGCTCATCGAGGAGTGAGCGGCGGGGCGCGTGCGCCCCGCCCGGCCCCCGACGTGCTGTGCGCCGCTCTCCGGGCCCCGGAGCGTCCCGTGGTGGCCTCGGGGTCCCCGTGCCGTACGGGGCGCGTGACAGGGCGTGTGGCAGACCTCGTGAAGGTGCGTACGTGGTCGTACGCCCGCTCCCCCGGCGTACGCCCAGGCCCTAGGCCGTCCGGCTCGGGCCCACGCCCAGCGCTTCGGCCGAACTCGGGCTGAGCACGCACACGAGCGACACCACCGCGACCGCCCCCAGCGCGAGGCCCAGCGGCAGCAGCACGCCGCCCGCGGACACCATCGCGAAGGCGACCGGGAGCGCCAGGATCTGCGTGATCAGCGAGGGGCCCCGGCTCCAACTGCGCTGCCGCCACAGCCCGAGCGCGGCGGCCAGCGGCAGCGCGGCGAGCACCAGCACGGTGGCCCCGCCGAAGACGGCCTGACGGGTGCTGTCCGGCTCACCGGCGATCCCGAGCACGACTTCGTAGGCCCCGAGGGCGGCGATGACGACCCCCTCGACCGCGGTCAGCACGGCGGCGACGCTCACCCGCGGCGGTCGCGGCCCCCGCTCCCCGGCGACTTTCCCGGCCCCGTCTGCGGCAACCTTGCCGGCCCCGGTGTCCGTGTCCTTCGCGGCCCCCGGCTTCCGCCCGGCCGCCTCAGCCGCACCCGCCCCGGCCGTCTTCTCCCGCCCGGGCCGGGCCGCCTGCTTCCGCCCGCCCCGGCCCTGCGTTCCGCTCATGCTCTCCAGCCTACTGGGGCCCGGGCGCCCACTACGCCGGGGCTGGGCCCGTCTACTTTTCGGTAGGTAACCTGCATGCCATGCGTGCGCTCCTCGTGGTGAATCCCGCCGCCACCGACACCAGTGCCCGGACCCGCGACGTGCTGATCCACGCACTCGCCAGCGACCTGAAGCTGGAGACGGTCACCACCGAGTACCGGGGCCACGCCCGCGACGTCGCGCGGCAGGCGGCGGACAGCGGCGAGGTGGACGTCGTCGTGGCGCTCGGCGGCGACGGCACGGTCAACGAGGTCGTCAACGGCCTGCTGCACCACGGCCCCGCGCCCGCAGAGCTGCCCCGTCTCGCCGTCGTCCCCGGCGGTTCCACGAACGTCTTCGCCCGCGCCCTCGGCCTGCCCAACGACGCGGTCGAGGCCACCGGCGCGCTGCTCGACGCCATGCACTCCGGCAGCGAGCGCACCGTCGGCCTCGGGCTCGCCTCCGGCACCCCGGGCACCGACGACGAGGGCGCGCCGGCGCGCTGGTTCACGTTCTGTGCGGGCATGGGCTTCGACGCGGGCGTCGTCGGCCGCGTCGAGCAGAAGCGCGAGCGCGGCAAAAAGTCCACGCACCCGCTCTACGTCCGGCAGTTGCTGCGCCAGTGGTTCGGCGAGGTCGACCGCCGGCACGGCGCGATCACGCTGCGGCGCCCGGGCGGGGACCCCGTCGAGGGCCTGGTGCTCTCGCTCGTCTGCAACACCTCGCCGTGGAGCTATCTGGGCAACCGCCCCCTCTACGCGACCCCCGGCGCGTCCTTCGACACCGCCCTCGACGTGCTCGGACTCGCCCGCCTCTCCACTCCCGCGCTGCTGCGCTACGGCACCCAGCTGCTCACTTCCTCGCCGGAGCGCGGGCCGCACGGCAAGCACGCGGTGTCGCTGCACGACCTCACCGACTTCACCTTGGAATCACAGGCCCCACTGCCCTTCCAGATGGACGGTGACCACCTCGGACTGCGTACGAGCGTGACCTTCACAGGCGTACGGCGCGCACTGCGTGTGATTGTGTGAGTGGAAGGCCCTAAAGTCCTTCCAGTCGAACGTTTAGGCTGCGCCTCACCCCCTGGAAGTGGGGCCCTTACCCAACTGAGACCAAGGAATCCAAAGAAACTTCTCGGAAGGGGTTGTATCCGAAGCTGAGGTTTGCGAACCTCTTCATGGCGGCCGGAGCGCCTCCCCTCAGGGGACCCCCCTCCGGCGCACTCGCCCCCTCCACATGTTGAAGGTCACACCGGAAATCTGACCGGACCCCTTCACTTGTCGGAGGATTCGTGAAAGCGTTCACATTCACAAGCAACTGACAGCAACGCGAAGAGATGGAGCAGTCATGGACTGGCGTCACAGCGCCGTTTGCCGCGAGGAAGACCCCGAGCTCTTCTTCCCGATCGGCAACACCGGTCCTGCGCTGCTGCAGATCGAGGAAGCCAAGGCCGTCTGCCGTCGCTGCCCCGTGATGGAGCAGTGCCTGCAGTGGGCGCTGGAGTCCGGTCAGGACTCCGGGGTCTGGGGTGGCCTCAGCGAGGACGAGCGCCGCGCGATGAAGCGCCGCGCCGCCCGCAACCGGGCGCGCAGGGCAAGCGCCTGACCCGGTACCCCCCGGATGCGCGAAGGCGCCGTGGGACCCACGGCGCCGCTCTCCCCGAGCCGCAGCGCAGCAGCCGTACAGCCGCACCACGAGTCACCTGAGAGCCCCGGAGCCGCTGGCCCGGGGCTTTTTGCTGCCTGACGCAGCCGCGCGCCGGATGACCGTTGCCGTACGAACGTACGCGCCCGCCGCGCCGGCAGCCCGGTCGTCAACTCAGTCGGCAGCTCAGCCGTCAACTGCGCCGTCCGCTTCCGTACCCCCAACCCCCGGCGCGTCAGCGCTTTTCGGGGTGCACGGGAATGTCGAACACCACCCGCGTGCCCCCCTCCGGCGCCCGCGCCATCGAAAACGTGCCCGCCAACTCCCCCTCGACCAGCGTGCGTACGATCTGCAGCCCCAGGCTCCCGGACGTCGCCGGGTCGAACCCCTCCGGCAGCCCCCGCCCGTCGTCCTGCACGGTGACCAGCAGCCGGCCGTCCTGCCTGCCGCTGGAGCGCAGCGCGGTGACCTCCACGCGCCCCGACTCCCCCGGTCCGAAGCCGTGTTCCAGGGCGTTCTGCAGCACCTCGGTCAGCACCATGGACAGCGGCGTGGCGACCTCCGCCCGCAGCACGCCGAAGCGGCCGGTGCGGTGTCCCGTCACCCGGCCGGGGCTGATCTCCGCCACCATCGCCACCACCCGGTCGGCGATCTCGTCGAACTCCACGGTCTCGTCGAGGTTCTGCGACAGCGTCTCGTGCACGATGGCGATCGAGCCGACCCGCCGCACCGCCTCGTCCAGCGCGGCCCGCGCCCGCCCGTCGGGATCCTCGGCGGCCAGCCGGCGGGACTGGAGCCGCAGCAGGGCGGCGACGGTCTGCAGGTTGTTCTTCACCCGGTGGTGGATCTCGCGGATCGTGGCGTCCTTGGTCATCAGCTCGCGCTCGCGCCGCCGGATCTCGGTGACGTCGCGCAGGAGCACCAGCGACCCGATGCGCGTCCCGCGCGGCTTCAGCGGGATCGCGCGCAGTTGGATCACGCCGCCGTTGCCCTCCACCTCCGCCTCCCGCGGCGCCCACCCGCTGGCGAGCTTGACCAGCGCCTCGTCCACCGGCTCCTTGCTGACGGCCAGCTCCGAGGTGGCCTGGCCGAGGTGGCGGCCGACGAGGTCGGCGGCCTGGCCGAGGCGGTGGTAGGCGGACAGCGCGTTGGGCGAGGCGTACTGCACGATGCCGTCCGCGTCGAGCCGGATGAGCCCGTCGCCGACCCGCGGCGAGGTCTCCGTGTCGCCCTGCTGGCCTGGGTAGGGGAAGGCGCCCGCCGCGATCATCTGCGCGAGGTCGGACGCGCTCTGCAGATACGTCAGCTCCAGCCGGCTGGGGGTGCGCACGGTCAGCAGGTTGGTGTTGCGGGCGATGACGCCCAGCACGCGGCTCTCCCGGCGCACGGGGATGGACTCGATCCGTACGGGCACCTCCTCGCGCCACTCCGGATCGCCCTCGCGCACGATCCGGCCCTCGTCGAGGGCCGCGTCGAGCATGGGGCGCCGGCCGCGCGGGACGGTGTGGCCGACCATGTCGTCCTGGTACGAGGTGGGGCCGGTGTTCGGACGCATCTGCGCCACGGAGACGTACCGGGCGCCGTCGACGGTCGGGACCCAGAGCACGAGGTCGGCGAAGGACAGGTCGGCGAGCAACTGCCACTCCGAAACGAGGAGGTGCAGCCACTCCAGGTCGGTCTCGCTCAGCGCCGTGTGCCGGCGGACGAGTTCGTTCATGGACGGCACACCTGGAGCCTACCGGCGCCGCCACGAAGCCCCCGCGGCCCGCCGCCCAGGGCGGCAGCGGTCCGGCCCGCCGGGATCACTCCGGCCCGCGCCGCGGCCAAGCCGCCGGCGCCCCGCGGCGCGGGCCGCTGGCCGGAACGCACTTCGGGCCGCGATGCCTGGACCGGGACCCTCAACCCGTCCGGCACCGCGGCCCGGAGCCAAGCACCGGTGCGCACGTCGCGAGGTGTGCGGCCCCGCGGCGTCGCAGCCGGTGAGGAGGCCGGGGACGCAGTCAGGGCAGAGAACGTCTCGGGCCTCGTTCCGCCCCGTCGTGCGGAAGGGGCGGAAGCCTGACAAGCATTGTGGACTAGACCACTCCCGGCTGTCTACGCCCCGGACACACCGACTTGCCGGCCCTGGGCCGCCGCCGCGAAGCCGGCCGCGGCGACCTCCGCCACCCGCTTCAGCAGCTCCCGGTCCGCACCGTCCCTGGCCTGCGTGGACAGGCCCTGGAGCACGGCCCCGACATAGCTCACGAGCTTCTCGGCATCGGTGTCGGGCGGCAGCACGCCGGCGGCCACGTCGGCGTGGACGCGCGCGGTCATCGCCGCCGTGTTCCGGGCGCGCAGCTCGCGCATCATCGCCACCACCTCCGGGGTGGTGGCGCTCACGCCGACGCTGAGGACCATGCAGCCGCGGGGCCGGGCGGGCTCGGTGTAGCCGACGGCGGCCTCGCGCAGGATGCGCGTGAAGGCGGCGACGGCCGTGGGCTCCTCGGCCATCGCCCGGTCGATGAACATGCCGTTGTCGCTCGTCCCGTACGCCTCGACCGCGGCGTCGAAGAGCGCCTTCTTGTCGCCGAAGGCGGCGTACAGGCTGGGCGCGCCGATGCCGAGGACGCGGGTGAGGTCGGCGACCGAGGTGGCCTCGTAGCCGTGCTGCCAGAAGGCGTGCAGGGCCTTCTCCAGCGCCTCGTCGCGGTCGAAGGAGCGGGGGCGTCCGCGTCGGTTGGTGGCCATGGCACCAATTCTATAGCGCCCACTAGACAATGTGATACGGTCCTTTCTATAGCGACCTTTACAGAAAGGGGGGCGCCGCCATGGGCGCGCTCACTGGGAAGACGGCACTGGTCACGGGCGCAAGCCGCGGCATCGGCCGGGCGATCGCGGAGCGGCTGGGCCGGGACGGCGCGCGCGTCGCCGTGCACTACGGCAGCAACGAGGCCGCGGCGAAGGAGACCGTCGCTGCGATCGAGGCGGCCGGGGGCGAGGCGTTCGCGATCCGGGCCGAGCTGGGCGTGCCGGGCGACGCGGCGGCGCTGTGGGCGGAGTTCGACCGGCACGCGGACGGACTGGACATCCTGGTCAACAACGCGGGTGTCGCGCTGCAGGCGCTCGTCGAGGACACCGAGGAGGCCGACTTCGACCGGCTGTTCGCGGTGAACACCAGGGCGCCGTTCTTCGTCACCAAGCTGGGCCTGCCCCGGATGCGGGACGGCGGGCGCATCGTCAACGTCTCCACGGTGGCCACGCACGCGGCGATGATGCCGACGCTGCTGGCGTACACGATGACGAAGAGCGCGGTCGACGCCTTCACCAAGTTCCTGTCGAAGTCCGTCGGCGAGCGGGGCATCACCGTCAACGCGATCGGGCCCGGCGCCCTCGACACCGACATGAACGCCGACTGGCTGCGCGACAACGACGACGCCAAGGCCGGCATGGCCGCGATGTCCCCGCTCGGCCGGATCCCGGAGGTGAGCGAGGTCGCGGACCAGGTGGCGTATCTGGCCTCCCCCGCGGCCGGCGTGCTGACCGGCCTGTACGTGGACGTCTCCGGCGGCGTGGTGCTGTAACGCACGCGCGTACGGGCACGGCCCCGGCTCCCTCGCGGGGGGCCGGGGCCGTAGTCGTACGAGACAGGTTCAGCGGGTCTCGGTGACCTTCGCCAGCGAGCGCGGCGCGTCGGGGTCCTGGCCGCGGGCGATGGTGACCTCGTACGCCAGCAGTTGCAGCGGCAGGATCTCCAGGATCGGCTGCACCTCCTCCGCCACCCCCGCCGTCGGCAGGGCGAAGCCTCCCGCGGCGGCGGCGACCTGCGCCTGGGGGCCGATGACGACGAGGTCCGCGCCGCGGTCCCGCAGCCGGTCCAGCACCGGCTGCAGCGCCTCGCCGCCGCGGCCGTCGGTGACGATGGCGATGACCGGCGAGACGTTGTCGACCATGGCCAGCGGGCCGTGCAGCAGGTCGGCGCCGGAGTAGGAGAGCGCCGGGATGTACGACGTCTCCATCAGCTTCAGCGCCGCCTCCTTGGCCGTCGGATAGCCGAAGCCGCGCGAGGTGAGGACCATCCGCTCGGCGAAGCGGTAGCGCTGGGCCAGGGCCTTCACCTCGTCCTGCCGGGCGAGGATCTTCTCGGCCAGCTCCGGCAGCGTCGCCGCCGCTGCTCCCTGATCGCCGTGCTCGCCGCGCATGCCCTCGACGAAGAGGTAGAGCGCCAGCAGCGAGGCGGTGTACGTCTTGGTCGCCGGCAGCGCCTTCTCCGGGCCGGCGAGCACGTCGATGTGGTACTCGCTGACGCCGGCCAGCGGTGAGTCGGGGTTGTTCGTCACCGCCAGCGTGATGGCGCCGGCCTCGCGGGCGGCCCGGGTGGAGGCGACGAGGTCGGGCGAGCCGCCGGACTGGCTGACCGTGATCACCAGCACGTCGGTGAGGTCCTGCTTGGCCTCGTACGCCGTGGTGGTGGACATCGACGTCAGCCCGCACGGCAGGCCGAGCCGGATCTCCAGCAGGTACTTGGCGTACAGCGCGGCGTTGTCCGACGTGCCGCGCGCGGTCAGCAGGACGAAGCGCGGCGCGCGGGCCGCGATCGCCTCGGCGACCCGGCGGATCTCCGGGGCGCCCTGCGTCAGGACGCGGCGCAGGGCCTCGGGCTGTTCGGCCATCTCGCCGGCCATGATCCGGCCCGGCTGGGCGGCAGTCATGCGGGGTGCCTCCGTAGTGCGGTGTCAGGTGGTGAGGGCGGTAATCAGGCCCCGGCGCCCTTGCCGGTGACGACCTCCGCGGCGGCGCGCCCGCAGACGCGGGCGGCACCGTGCGTCGCGATGTGCAGCGCCCCGCGCGGCGGCGCCTGCGGTACGCCCATCTCCACCACGACGGTGTCGGGACGGGCTTCGAGCAGGGCGTCGAGCGCGTCCGCCATCCAGGAGTGACGGTGGACGTCGCGCACCACTGCGACGATCCTACGATCACCGGCCGCCGCGAGCACATGTGCGGTCAGCGCCGACAAACCCTCCCGGCTCGCCGCGTCCCCTCCCGTGCCGTCCGCGGCGCCCAGCGCCGACCCGTCGAAGACCGCGGACTCGGTGCCGGGCAGTGCCCGCTCCAGCTCCGCGCCGACGCCCCACGGGGTCTCCTGCCCCACCGCGATGCTGGCCACCGGCGTGAACCCGGCGACGTACACCGGGCCGGCCGGCGGCTCGTACGCCGCGGCCCCCGTGACGCGCAGCGCCCGGCGGGCCGCAGCCTGGCCGACGCCGGGGTCCGGCGCGATCCCCGCCACCGCGCCGGACGCCGCCGACGCCGACCAGGCCGCCAGCGCCCGTACCCGGGCGGCGGCGTCGGCCAGCCGCTCCTCGGGCAGGTCCCCGCTGCGCACCGCGGCCACCAGGGCGTCTCTGGTGCGCAGCACGATCTCCTCGTCGCCGCGGGACCCGATGCACATCGCGTCCGCGCCGGCGGCGACGGCCCGTACGGCACCGCCCTCGATGCCGTACTGCGCGGCGATGGCCTGCATCTCCAGCGCGTCGGTGATGATCAGGCCGTCGAAGCCGAGGCCGCCGTAGACGGCCGGGGCGCGCAGCAGGCCGGTGAGCGCCTCGGGGCTGACGGTGGCGGGCAGCTCGGTGCGGAGCGCGGGCAGCAGGATGTGCGCGCTCATCACGGCCTTGGTGCCGGCCGCGATCGCGGCCCGGAACGGCACCAGCTCGCGGTCGCGCAGCACGCCGAGGGAGACGTCGACCCGCGGCATGGCGTGGTGTGAGTCGACGCTGGTGTCGCCGTGCCCGGGGAAGTGCTTCGCGCAGGCGCTGACGCCCGCGTCCTGCAGGCCCTCGATGTACGCGGCGGTGTGCCGGGCGACCAGCTCCGGGTCGGCGCCGAAGGAGCGCACGCCGATGACCGGGTTGTCCGGGTTGGAGTTGACGTCGGCGGACGGGGCCCAGTCGAGGTTCACGCCGACCTCGGCGAGCCGGCGGCCCAGCTCGCGGGCGACGGCCCGGGTGAGGTCGGGGTCGTCGACGGCGCCGAGGGCGAGGTTGCCGGGGAACGAGGAGCCGGTACGCACCTCGAGGCGGGTGACGTCGCCGCCCTCCTCGTCCATCGCCACCAGCACCTCGGGCCGGACGGCGCGCAGCCGCGCGGTGAGCCGGGCGACCTGCTCGGGGTTCTCGATGTTGCGGCCGAAGAGCCCGACGCCGGTCAGGCCCTCGTCGAGGCGGCGCAGCACCCAGTCCGGGGGCTCGGTACCCAGGAAGCTCGGCTGGAGTACGGCAAGAGCGTCCCGGGTCAGCGTGTCAGTGCTCCCTGCGAGTGTCGTCATGGCCGTCGTGCTGTCCCTTCCCGCGGTGGGTCGTCCCCGCCGCAGCTTACGAGGTGGTGCGTCAGCCCTTCACGGCGCCGGCGGTGAGACCGGCGGTGACCTTGCGCTGGAGGTACAGGAAGAGCAGCAGGATGGGCAGGGCGAACAGCGACGCGGCGGCCATGGTGGCGCCCCAGTCGTCGCCGAACTGGGTCTGGAACTGCGACAGCCACAGCGGCAGGGTCTGCGCCTCGGCCTCCTTGTTGACCACGAGCACGAGGGCGAACTCGTTCCAGGCGGTGATGAACCCGAACAGCGAGGTGGCCATCAGGCCGGGCGCCAGCAGCGGGAAGATCACCTTGCGGAACGCCTGGGTACGGGTGGCGCCGTCGACCATGGCCGCCTCCTCCAGGTCCTTGGGCACCGCGGCCACGTAGGTACGCAGGGTCAGGATCGTCAGCGGCAGCACCATCACGGTGTAGAAGAGCGTCAGCGGCACCAGGCTGTTGAGCATGTCGGCGTCGCGCACCAGCATGTACACCGAGATGACCATGACTTCCCAGGGCGCCATCTGCGCGAACATGAACAGCAGGATGACGCCGCTGCGGCCCCGGAACCGCATCCGCGCGAGGGCGAAGGACGCGAAGAGGGCGATGAGCAGCGAGATGCCGACCGCCAGCAGGGTCACCGTGAGCGAGTTCTTCCAGAAGTTCCAGAAGTTGTCGGCGTCGAAGGCCGTGCGGTAGTGCTCGAAGGTCGGGTCCAGGGGGAACCAGACCGGGTCGTCGCTGATGATGTCGCCGGTCGGCTTGAAGGACGTGGCGAACATCCAGTAGACGGGGAAGAGGAAGAGCACGCACAGCACCAGGGCCGTCGCGTTGGGCCAGAAGCGGCCGATGAACGAGCGCCTCACGAGTCTTCCCTCTCCTGCTTCATGGCCATGCGGATGTAGTACGACGTCAGCCCCATCAGCACCAGGATGGTGAGCACGGAGATCGCCGCGCCCATGCCGTAGTGCTGGTTGCCGACGCCCTCGACGAAGGCGTAGACGGGCAGCGTCTCGGTGAGCCGGTCGGGTCCGCCGCCGTTGATCGCGTAGACGTGCGGGAACGCCTTGAAGATCCAGATGATCTCCAGGAACGTGGTGGCGATCAGGAACGGCTTGATGAACGGGAAGGTCACCGAGGTGAACGTGCGCCAGGCGCCGGCGCCGTCCAGGCCGGCGGCCTCGTACAGCTCCTTGGCGATCGTGGTCGTGGCGGCGTAGAGGTTGATCGCCACGAACGGGATCGACGTCCAGACGAGCATCACCGTGATCACGAAGAACGTGGAGAACTGGCTGCTGGTCCAGGAGTAGTCGGCCATCGAGTGCCAGCCGAGCTTGTCCAGGATCCAGTTGACGACGCCGTAGCGCTCAGCGAACAGCCACTGGTAGACGGTGGTGGCCGCGATGATGGGCATCGCCCAGGCGAGCACGAGCGCCATCATCAGGGTGAGCCGCATCCGGCGGCCGAGCCGGGCGAGCAGCAGCCCGATCAGGGTGCCGAACAGCATGATGAGCGCCACGTTGACCGCGGTGAAGACCACGGTCCGCAGGGTGACGCGCCAGAAGTCCTCGCCGCCGAGGACGTCGGTGTAGTTGTCGAAGCCGTTCCACTCGGTGAGGTGCTGGATCAGCTCCTTCATGCCGAGCTTCTGGAACGACAGGATGCCGTTCTTCACCAGCGGGTAGCCGAGCAGCACCGCGGTGATCACCAGTGCGGGCAGCAGCAGCAGGTACGGGAGGGCGCCGGCCGATCCCTGGGCCTTGCGGTGGCGGCCGGGCGGTGGGGGCGGTGTCGTACGGGCGCGGCCCTGGGTCTTCTCGGTGGCCGGCCCCGGTATCTGCACAGTCATGATGCGGTGATCTCTTCGGGACGAGGTGGTTTCGGACCCGCGGGGGCGGGCGGGGCCGGGTCGTACCCGGTCCCGCCCGCCCGATGGCGCTTACTCCTGCGCGAGGCGCTCGTTCAGGTCGTCCTCGACCGACTCGGCCGCTTCCTCGTGGGAGTCACCGTTGAGGTAGGCGGTCATGTAGGACTTGATGGGGTTGGGGGTGTTCTCCACCGCGCCCCACTCGGGGATGAGCGGCGTGGTGCCGCCGACGGCTGCGGACGGCGCCGCGGCCTCGGCCGCCTCGTTGCCCTCCAGCTTCGACTGCAGCGAGTCCTTGTTGGGGATCACGCCGTTGGCAGCGGCCAGGGCGCCCTCGTGCTTGTCGGACAGGGCGGTCTTCAGGAACTCCTGGGCGAGTTCCTGCTTGTCGCTGCCGGCGGCGATGGCCAGGTTGGAGCCGCCGAGGAAGACGCTCTCGGGGGTCTCGGCGGTCTCACCGGGGATGGTGAAGTAGCCGATCTCCTTCTCGAAGTTCTTGTCCTTGCTGGCCTCGATCGCGATGCCGGCTTCCCAGCCCATGCCGATGATCGCGCCGGTCTTGCCCTTGCCGAAGACCTCGCCCTGCTGCGGGGTGGCCTCGTCCTTGTCCTTGGGCGCCGTGGAGTAGTCGGCGTACTGCTTGTAGATCTCCATGGCCTGGCCGACCTTGGGGTCGGCCAGGTTGGAGACCCACGTGTCGCCGTCCTGCTTCACCAGCTCGGCGTCCTGGCCGATGAGCAGGCCGTCGAAGAAGTACCAGTTCTGGCCGGGCATGTAGACCGGCTCGGCGTCGGTGTTCTTCTCGATCCTGTCGAAGGCCGCGAAGAGGTCGTCACGGGTCTTGGGCAGCTCCGTGATGCCGGCTTCCTTGAAGACCGACTTGTTGTAGAGCACCACGCGGTTGGCGAAGAACCACGGGGCGGCGTACTGCTTGCCCTCGTAGATCGACGACTCGTTGAGGGACTCGGTCCACTCGGTGCCGATCTCCTCCTTCAGCGCGGTCAGATCGGCCAGGCCGCCGGTCGCCGCGTAGGCGGGCGTCTGGGTGTTGCCGACCTCGACCACGTCGGGCGGGCTCTCCTCGGACAGCGCGGTGGTCAGCTTCTGCTGGATGCCGTTCCACTGCTGCACCTTGTATTCGAGCTTGGCGCCCGTCTTCTTCTCGAACTCGGCCTGGACGTCCTTCAGCCAGTCTTCCGGGGTCGAGCCGTCCATGGCCCAGAAGGTGAGCGTCTCGCCCTTGAACGAGCCGGGGCCGCCGCCCCCCTTCTCGTCGCCGTCACCATCGTCAGACCCGCAGGCGGCGAGGCTTGCCACCAGGCCAGCCGCCGCCAGCACCGCTACCGCCGTGCGCTTCACGTCACCCTCCTCAACATGCCGGCCCACGCCCCCCTGCCGTCGTTCGCCAGCGATTCGCCACCGAAAAGTCCTTGCTCCCGGACCCTGCCCGCGGAGTGGACTTGTGGTCTTTAATGGTTTAGACCAGGTTGACGGTCTTGGTCTGGACCAATCGTGCAACGAAGCCTGGCCTAGACCAATGAGGGTGTCAAGGGTGCGCGGCCTGCTGGTTCGGCTTCCGTTACCGGACCGACATGTGAGCTATCCCGTCACCCCGCGAGTGCACCGACGGGTGACGAGCCGTGCCAGGATGTGAGCCGCTACCAGACGGAGGAGTCATGAGGACGAACGCCGGACCGGCCGAGGGAACGCCGGCTGCGACGGTACCGGCAGCCGACGAGCCGGGACGTGCCGGGAGCAGCACCGGGCGGACCACCCGCGTGCCCAAGTACTACCGGCTCAAGCGGCACTTGCTGGAGATGACCGAGACCCTGCCTCCCGGCACCCCGGTGCCGCCGGAGCGCACCCTCGCCGCCGAGTTCGACACCTCCCGTACGACCGTGCGCCAGGCGCTGCAGGAGCTGGTCGTGGAGGGGCGGCTGGAGCGGATCCAGGGCAAGGGCACGTTCGTGGCAAAGCCCAAGGTCTCGCAGGCCCTGCAACTGACCTCGTACACCGAGGACATGCGCGCCCAGGGTCTCGAACCCACCTCGCAGCTCCTGGACATCGGCTACGTCACCGCCGGGGACCAGCTCGCCGAGCGGCTCGACATCACCCCGGGCGGGCGCGTGCTGCGCATCGAGCGGCTGCGGCTGGCCAACGGCGAGCCGATGGCCATCGAGACGACCCACCTGTCGGCCAAGCGCTTCCCCGCGCTGCGCCGCAGCCTGGTCAAGCACTCCTCGCTCTACACCGCGCTCGCCGAGGTCTACGACGTGCACCTCGCCGAGGCTGAGGAGACCATCGAGACCTCGCTCGCCACGCCCCGTGAGGCGGGGCTGCTGGGCACGGACACGGGCCTGCCGATGCTGATGCTCTCGCGCCACTCCGTCGACAGCCAGGGCGAGCCGGTGGAGTGGGTCCGGTCGGTCTACCGCGGCGACCGCTACAAGTTCGTCGCCCGCCTCCGCCGCCCGGTGGGCTGAGCGGCCGCACGGCGGCGGGCCCGGCCAGCCGCCGGGGCCGCAGCGCCCCTGCCAGGGGGTTCGTGACCAAAAAGCGACTTGTCTCCCTAGTGACGGCAGCCAACCCCTGCTCTACATTTCGAGCGCATTGCAAGAGAGTGAGAGCTCAGGGGACGGAGCCGCCATGACAGTCCAAGCACCACCGGACGTGCCGCGCAAGCCACGCCTGGAACCGAAGAGCGTTGTCCTGTGGACCGCCGTCGCCCTGGTGGGCGCCATCGGCTGGACCGTGCTGGCGCTCTCCCGGGGCGAGGAGGTCTCGGCGGCCTGGATGGTGGCCGCGGCCCTCGGCTCGTACGCCATCGGCTACCGCTTCTACTCGAAGTTCATCGCCTACCGCGTGCTCCAGGCCGACAAGACCCGCGCCACCCCCGCCGAGCGGCTCGACAACGGCATCGACTTCCAGCCGACCGACCGCCGGGTGCTCCTCGGCCACCACTTCGCCGCGATCTCCGGCGCCGGCCCGCTGGTCGGCCCGGTGCTGGCGGCGCAGATGGGCTATCTGCCGGGCACGATCTGGATCGTCGCGGGCGTCATCTTCGCGGGCGCGGTCCAGGACATGGTGGTGCTGTTCTTCTCCACCCGCCGCAACGGCCGTTCGCTCGGCCAGATGGCGCGCGAGGAGATCGGCCCGGTGGGCGGCGCCGCCGCGCTGATCGGGGTCTTCGCGATCATGATCATCCTGCTGGCGGTGCTGGCGCTGGTCATTGTCAACGCGCTGGCGGAGTCCCCCTGGGGCACGTTCTCCATCGGCATGACGATCCCGATCGCCCTGTTCATGGGCTTCTACCTGCGGATGATCCGGCCGGGCCGGATCGCCGAGGTGTCGCTGATAGGCGTCGCCCTGCTGCTGCTCGCGCTGGTCGCGGGCCGGTGGGTGGCCGAGTCCTCGCTCGCGGACACGTTCACGCTGAGCAAGGAGTCGCTGGTCATCTGGATGGTGATCTACGCCTTCATCGCCTCGGTGCTGCCGGTGTGGGCGCTGCTCGCGCCGCGCGACTACCTGTCCACGTTCATGAAGCTCGGCACGATCGCCCTGCTCTTCATCGGCGTGCTCGTGTCCGCGCCGACGCTGAAGATGGACAGCGTCACCGACTTCGCCGGCGAGGGCACCGGGCCGGTCTTCGCCGGCTCGCTGTTCCCGTTCGTCTTCATCACCATCGCCTGCGGTGCCCTGTCCGGCTTCCACGCCCTGATCTCCTCCGGCACCACGCCGAAGATGGTGCAGAAGGAGACGCAGGTGCGGATGATCGGCTACGGCTCCATGCTGATGGAGTCCTCCGTGGCGATCGTCGCGATCATCGCCGCCTGCGTGCTGGACCCGGGGCTGTACTTCGCGATGAACTCGGCGCCCACGGTGATCGGCGACACCGCGCAGTCGGCGTCGCAGGCGATCCAGGGCTTCGGGTACGAGATCACGCCGTCGGCACTGCAGGCGGCGGCCGACTCCGTCGAGGAGTCGACGCTGCTGTCCCGTACCGGCGGCGCACCGACGTTCGCCATCGGGGTCTCGGAGATCTTCTCCGACGTGACCGGGGACAGCCTGAAGGCGTTCTGGTATCACTTCGCCATCATGTTCGAGGCGCTGTTCATCCTGACGGCGCTGGACGCGGGCACCCGGGTGGGCCGCTTCATGCTGCAGGACACCCTCGGCAACATCTACAAGCCGCTCAAGCGCGTGAGCTGGTGGCCGGGGCTCATCGGCACCAGCGCGGTGGTCGTGGGCCTGTGGGGCTACTTCCTGTGGGTCGGCGTCAACGACCCCCTCGGCGGCATCAACCAGCTCTTCCCGCTCTTCGGCATCACCAACCAGCTCCTCGGCGCGATCGCGCTGACGATCTGCACCACGCTGCTGATCAAGTCGGGGCGGCTGAAGTGGGCGTGGGTGACGGGCATCCCGCTGGCCTGGGTCGCGGTGGTCACGCTCACCGCGAGCTGGCAGAAGGTGTTCTCGGACGACCCGCGGGTCGGCTTCTTCGCCCAGGGCGACGTGGCGCAGGAGCAGATCGACTCCGGCGAGCTGTCCGGGCAGGCGCTGGAGGACGCCGAGACCATCGTCACCAACACGACGGTCGACGGCGTCCTGTCCGCCGTCTTCGCGCTGCTGGTGGTCGTCGTGATCGTGGACGCGGCGCGGGTGTGCATCAAGTCGCTGCGCAATCCCGAGTCGGTGGTCAGCCACGAGGAGCCGTACCACGAGTCGTCGTTCGTCGCGCCGGCGCAACTGATCCCGACCAAGGAGGAGAAGGCGGAGCTGGCCGCGGCCGGGCTGGGCAGCGGCGGCGGGTTCAAGCCGGGCACGGGACCGCGCGCCGGCGGCGGTCCGCGGGACGGAGGCGGCTCGTGACGGGGACGGCGGCACTGGCGGCGGCCGGGCGCAAGGTCTGGTGGTACGTCCGCGAGGTGATCGGCGACACCGCGTACGAGCGCTACGCCGAGCACCTGCGCGGGCACGACCCCGACGCGCAGGTGCCCAGCCGGCGCGAGTTCGAGCGGATGCGCATGGACGCGGGTGACGACCCGCGCAAGGGCTTCCGCTGCTGCTGAGCGCGGCGCGGCGGATGCCGACGGCGTACGGGCCGCCGTCCCCGGCTTGCGGGGGCGGCGGCCCGTTGTCAGTGGGACAGGGCACACTCGGGTCATGGACTTCACGGTGCGGCCGGTGCAGCCGGCGGAGTACGAGAAGGCGGGCGAGCTGGTCGCCCGGGCGTATCAGGTGGACGGACTGCTGACGTACGGCGACGACGACGAGTACGTGCACGAGCTGCGCGACGTGCGGCGCCGGGCGACGGCCGACCGCTCTCAGGTGCTGGTCGCGGTCGACGGGGACGGCGGGCCGGACGGCGGACGGCTGCTGGGCAGCGTGACGTTCGTGACGAAGGGGTCGCCGTTCGCGGAGCTGAGCGGGCCAGGAGAAGGCGAGTTCCGGATGCTGGCGGTGGCGCGGGAGGCGCGCGGCCGGGGCGTGGGCGAGGCGCTCGTACGGGCCTGTCTGGACCGCGCCCGGGAGCTGGGCGCGCACCGGATGGTGCTGTCCAGCACGCCGGAGATGGCCCCGGCCCACCGGCTGTACGGGCGGCTGGGGTTCCTCCGCACACCCGAGCGCGACTGGTACCCGCTGCCCGGTCTGCCGCTGTGGGCCTTCGTCACGGACCTCTGAGGCGCCGTCGACACGCGGCACAACATATAGGGGTGGTTCCCAGACGAGCCACTAGATGTATTCTCTTCCAAGCTGCCGACGCAGGGGAATTCCGGTGGAAGTCCGGAGCTGTCCCGCAACGGTGAGCGATGTCCTGCCATGCCTGCCTTGCGGCGGCGTGCCCGTACGTCGTGAGCCCGAACACCTGCGGCAGTGATCGATGACGTCCGGGTCTCGCGGATTGGGCTCACGGACGCTGCCGGGTGCTGTCCGTGTGCCCGCATGCGCCCGTATCACTGCCCCTCCCGCGCGGCCCGCCGAGCGAGGGAGAGCAGGATCTTGACCATCGCACCACCGGCCGCGCCCGCGGAGCCCGCCTCAGCCGGCCCCCGTACCACCGCCGCTTCCACCGGCACTCGCAACGCCGACGACGGCCCGGCCGCCGCGCTCATCCGCACCCTCACCGAGCTGGCCGCCGACCTGCCCGCCACCGACCCCGGCCGGGTCGCCGCGGACGCGCTGCGCGGCCGGCAGCCGGGCGCCGGCGAGGCGGAGTTGCGGGAGCTGGCCACCGAGGCCGCGGCGGCGCTGATCGCCGAGGATCCGGAGTACTCGCGGCTGGCCGCCCGGCTGCTGACCCGGGCCGTCACCGAGGAGGCCGCGGCCCAGGGCGCCACCAGCTTCGCCGCGTCGATCGCCGTGGGCCACCGCGAGGGCATCGTCACCGACGCCACCGCCGCCTTCGTCCGGCGGCACGCCGCGCGCCTGGACGCCCTGGTGGACGAGGCCGTCGCCGAGGGCCGCGACGACCTCTTCGGCTACTTCGGCCTGCGCACGGTCTACACCCGCTACCTGCTGCGCCACCCCGCTCGGCGCGCCGTCATCGAGACCGCCCAGCACTTCTTCCTGCGCGTCGCCTGCGGGCTGGCCGCCGACGAATCCGACGCCGCCCTCGCCGAAGTCGCCGAGCTGTACGGGCTGATGAGCCGCCTGGACTACCTGGCCTCCTCCCCCACGCTCTTCAACTCCGGCACCCGCCACCCGCAGATGTCGGCCTGCTACCTGCTGGACTCGCCGCTGGACGAGCTGGACTCGATCTACGAGCGGTACCACCAGGTCGCCCGGCTGTCCAAGCACTCCGGCGGCATCGGCATCTCCTTCACCCGCGTCCGCTCCCGCGGTTCGCTGATCCGCGGCACCAACGGCCACTCCAACGGCATCGTCCCGTTCCTGCGCACCCTGGACGCCTCCGTCGCCGCCGTGAACCAGGGCGGCAAGCGCAAGGGCGCCGCCTGCGTCTACCTGGAGCCCTGGCACGCCGACGTCGAGGAGTTCCTGGAGCTGCGCGACAACACCGGCGAGGAGGCCCGCCGCACCCACAACCTCAACCTCGCGCACTGGATCCCGGACGAGTTCATGCGCCGCGTCGAGGCCGACGGCCTCTGGTCGCTGTTCTCGCCCGCCGACGTGCCGGAGCTGACCGACCTGTACGGCGCGGAGTTCGACGCGGCGTACACGCGCGCGGAGGCGGAGGGGCGGTACGTCAAGCAGGTCCCCGCGCGGCAGTTGTACGGGCGGATGATGCGTACCCTCGCGCAGACCGGCAACGGCTGGATGACGTTCAAGGACGCCGCCAACCGCACCGCCAACCAGACCGCCGAGCCCGGTGCCGTGGTGCACTCCTCGAACCTGTGCACCGAGATCCTGGAGGTCTCGGACGACGGCGAGACCGCGGTGTGCAACCTGGGCTCGGTCAACCTCGCCGCCCATCTGGGAGACACCGCCGGCGGCTGGGAGGGGGCGATGGACTGGGAGAAGCTGGACGCCACGGTCCGTACCGCCGTGACGTTCCTCGACCGCGTCGTCGACATCAACTTCTACCCCACTCGGCAGGCCGCCGCCTCCAACTCCCGCTGGCGGCCCGTGGGCCTGGGCGTCATGGGTCTGCAGGACGTCTTCTTCCGGCTGGGGCTGCCGTTCGACTCCGCCGAGGCGCGGGCGCTGTCCACGCGGATCGCCGAGCGCATCATGCTCGCCGCGTACGCCACCTCCGCCGGCCTCGCCGAGCGGCACGGCCCGCACCCGGCCTGGTCCCGCACCCGCGCCGCGCGCGGCGTGCTGCACCCCGACCACTACCCCGAGGCCGACGTGACCTGGCCGGAGCGCTGGGAGGCGCTGCGCGCCCGGATCGCCGGGGCCGGTCTGCGCAACTCGCTGCTGCTGGCCATCGCGCCGACCGCGACGATCGCCTCCATCGCCGGCGTCTACGAGTGCATCGAGCCGCAGGTCTCCAACCTCTTCAAGCGCGAGACGCTGAGCGGGGAGTTCCTCCAGGTCAACTCCTACCTGGTGGCCGAGTTGAAGGCGCTCGGGGTGTGGGACGCGCAGACCCGCGAGGCGCTGCGCGAGCACAACGGGTCCGTACAGGAGCTGACCTGGATCCCCGAGGAGGTCCGGGCGCGCTACCGCACGGCGTGGGAGCTGCCGCAGCGCGCGCTGATCGACATGGCCGCGGCCCGTACCCCGTACCTCGACCAGGCGCAGTCGCTCAACCTGTTCATGGCCGCGCCGACCATCGGCAAGCTCAGCTCGATGTACGCCTACGCCTGGAAGTCCGGGCTGAAGACGACGTACTACCTGCGCTCGCGCCCCGCGACCCGGATCGCCCGCTCGGCCCGCGCCACCGCACCCGCGGACCCCGCCCCCGTACCCCTGCCCGGCCCGCTGCCCGGCCCGCTGCCCGGCCCGCTGCCTGGACAGGAAACGCACGCCGACGACGCCGTCGCCTGCTCCCTGGAGAACCCCGAGACCTGCGAGGCATGCCAGTGACCGCCGCCACCGAAGCCAAGAACCTGCTCGACCCCGGCTTCGAGCTGACCCTGCGCCCCATGCGCTACCCGGACTTCTACGAGCGCTACCGGGACGCCATCAAGAACACCTGGACCGTCGAGGAGGTCGACCTCCACTCCGACGTCTCCGACCTCGCCAAGCTCTCGCCGGGCGAACAGCACCTCATCGGCCGGCTGGTGGCCTTCTTCGCCACCGGCGACTCGATCGTGGCGAACAACCTGGTGCTCACGCTCTACAAGCACATCAACTCGCCGGAGGCCCGCCTCTACCTCTCCCGCCAGCTTTTCGAGGAGGCCGTGCACGTCCAGTTCTATCTGACGCTGCTCGACACCTACCTCCCCGACCCGGACGAGCGGGCCGCCGCGTTCGCCGCCGTGGAGAACATCCCGTCGATCCGCGAGAAGGCGCGGTTCTGCTTCCGCTGGATGGACTCCGTGGAGAACATCGAGCGGCTGGAGACCCGGGAGGACCGCCGCCGCTTCCTGCTCAACCTCATCTGCTTCGCCGCCTGCATCGAGGGCCTGTTCTTCTACGGCGCGTTCGCGTACGTCTACTGGCTGCGCTCCCGCGGCCTGCTGCACGGCCTCGCCACCGGCACGAACTGGGTCTTCCGCGACGAGAGCATGCACATGAACTTCGCGTTCTCCGTGGTCGACACGGTCCGCGAGGAGGAGCCCGGCCTCTTCGACGAGGAGCTGGGGCGGCAGGTGCGCGACATGCTCGACGAGGCGGTGCAGGCGGAGCTGCAGTTCGCGCGGGACCTGTGCGGCGACGGTCTGCCGGGGATGAACACCGAGTCGATGCGCGCGTATCTGGAGTGCGTGGCGGACCAGCGGCTGGTGCGCCTCGGCTTCGCGCCGGTGTACGGGGCGCAGAACCCGTTCGCGTTCATGGAGCTGCAGGACGTGCAGGAGCTGACGAACTTCTTCGAGCGCCGCCCGTCCGCGTACCAGGTGGCGGTGGAGGGCACGGTCGCCTTCGACGACGAGTTCTGAGCACGGCCCCGAGGACGACAGCGCCGGCCGGACCCGCCGGGAGGGCGGATCCGGCCTGCGGCTGTCCGCTGGTGCGGCTTCCCGCGTCAGATGCCGCAGCTGGGTGCGGACCAGTAGCGGGAGGACCGGCCGTCCACGTGCACGTGGTCGTTGTGACCCGGGTAGCCGGGGCCGAGGATCCCCGCGAAGCCGTGGGTCCGCGCCTGCTGCGCCAGCGTGCAGAACGACGGGGACCCGGTGAGGTCGGCCGCCGTGCCGTACAGGTGCTGGCTGTTGGAGGCGCCGCCGACCGCGCTGTTGCACGAGTAGGAGCGGAAGCCGCTGCTGATGGTGATGGGCGTGTCCCCGAGGGCACGGCGCATCGCCTCCAGCTTCCACATGGTGCGCTTGGCGTTCTCCTTGGCCGTGGCCGCGGAGACCGCACCACCGCCCCAGGTGGAGTTGCACTTGTTCAGTTCGGCGTACGTGAAGTGCGCCGGGGTGCAGTCGGCGTCCTGCAGGCCGTAGATCTTGTTGTACGTGTTGGTGCCCGCGACGCCGTCCGCGGTGAGCCCATACCGGCTCTGGAACTTGGCGACGGCGGCCTTGGTGCGCGCACCGAACTGGCCGTCGATGGCGAGGACCTCGCCGGACGTCACGTGGCCCGCCACCCGGATCTGCAACTGGGTGACGTCGGACCCGGACATGCCTTCCTTGAGGGTACGGCTCCAGGTGTAGCAGTCGTCCGCCTGCGCGGTGCCGGCGGTCGCGACGGTGCCGACGACACCCGCCGCCGCGATCATGGCAATGCTGAGGATGAGTCTGACCATACGTCTGAGCATCGGACCTCCGCGCCGTGTGAATGGGGGCTCCGAGCGTTACGCGCGGCAGGCGCGCGGTCAACGGGCCACCATTCCGCCACTGGTCCAGACCGCCGCCGTAACCGCCGCGCAAGACACGGCGGTTACGGACACACTGGGCAGCTCGCCGGGCCGTCAGTCGTTGGGGACGGTCTCGTAGCGCGGGGTGTTCTCCGCCATCTGCTGCATGACGTCCTTGCGTTCGCGCTTGGAGAGCCGGTCGATGTAGAGCCGCCCGTAAAGGTGGTCGGTCTCGTGCTGCAGGCAGCGGGCGAAGTAGCCGGTGCCCTGCACCCGGATCGGGGTGCCGTCGAGGGCCTGGCCGCTCACCACCGCGTAGTCCGGGCGGGCCAGCGACATGTACGCGCCGGGGACGGACAGGCAGCCCTCGTTGCCGTCGTCGAGCTGCCGGCGGTCGGCGGGCAGTTCCTCCAGCACCGGGTTGCACACGGCGCCCACGTGCCGTACGCCGTCGTCGTCCGGGCAGTCGTAGACGAAGAGCTTGAGGTCGACACCGACCTGGTTGGCCGCGAGCCCCACGCCCTCCGCCTTCCGCTGGCTGACGAACATGTCGTCCGCGAGCTGCCGCAGCGCGTCGTCGAACTCCGTGACGTCCCGGCACTCGCGGTGCAGCACCGCATTGCCCACCACCGTGATCGGGCGGAACGTACCTCGCTCGCGGGCCTCCCGCTCCCGCGCCTCCGCGTCCGTCACGTCGTCGAGGAACACGTCCGGCGACTCCGCTTCCCGCCCCGCCTGCTGCTGCTCCGCCTGCTGCGTCATCCTCGCCGTACGCCTTCCTGGTTCCCGCCCACACGAGCTTTACGAAAAGAGCCGGAGTCCAGGGTACGACCAGGTGGCAACAGGTTCAGACGACTTCTTCCAGATCCCGCCAGTCCCGGGTGTCCGGGCTGTCGGCGGCCCAGCTCTCCAGCAGCCCGCGCACCAGCGCCGCGGGCGCGGCTATCCCGCACTCCCGCTCCGGCACCCACAGCCCGTCCTCGGTGCGGTGCACCAGGGGCCCCGGCTGGCCCGGCTCGCTGTGGTCGTGCGGGTCGAGGGTCGCCTGCAGCGAGCCCTCGGCGCTGGGCATGCAGCTCTCCGAACAGGTGCGGCAGAGCAGCCGCACCGACGACGACCAGTCCTCGGCCGCGTACCCCGCCTCGGCCGCCAGCAGCTCGACGGCGTCCCGGTCCGCCTCGGTGGCCGCCTCCAGCAGCACCACCCACGTCGGCACCGGCGACGGTGCCCACAGCTCTATCTCGTCGAAGACCGGGTACGAAGGACCCGCCAGCGTCGCCCGCTCGCCGTGCGGCACCCCGTCGTGCAGCACGACCTCGCCCCAGCGCCGCCCCGACGACGGCAGCGGGATGCTCTGCACCTCGATCCGCGCCGGGTCAAGCCGGCGGCCCCAGACGACCTCCGCCTCGCCCTCCGGCGACAGCCGGACCGCGGCGCTGCCCAGCTCCATGTCCTCCGGCGGCTCGGCCGCCCCCTGGTGCGCGGCGCCGCCTGGCACCCGCAGCCCGTACGCCTGCCAGGCCCGCCGCGCCAGCGGCCAGTCCTGCAGCGCGGTGGCGGCGATGCCGACGTTCCACCAGTCGGGCGCGCCGGCCTCGCGGTCGAGCAGCGCCACGGCCCGCAGCCCGGCGGCGCGCGCCTGCTCCCAGTCGTGCCGGAACTTGTGCAGCAGCGCCAGGTTGAACCACGACTCCGACAGCCAGGGCTCCAGGCCCGCGGCACGCGTGAGCAGCGCGCCCGCGTCGTCGTACCGGCCGTCGCCGATCAACGTGAACGCGCGGTCGGTCGCCTGCCGCCACGAGGCGGAGGGCCGATGCCGTGTTCTGCCGAAGATCCTCACGATTCCTGCCTGCCGTCCTAGCTCCAGGATGACCACTGCGCGGCCCGTCCGCACGGTGTGCTCTCCCAGGGGGCGCCGTTGCTCCCCGCAACTTCCTGTCCGCTCGGGTGCCGGGCTATGCCCGCATCCAACCACGCGGTGCCGTACACCCGCTTCTTACCGGTCAGTTCGGGTACACGCCACTGGCCAGCACCTCCCGCAGCGCGTCCACCACGGCCGGGTCGTACTCGGCGCGAGGGGCCAGCCGCAGCCGCTCCAGGGCCGCGAGCGGTCCGGCGGCGACCGCGCCCTCACCCTTCGCGTTCCCCGTCACCAGTGCGTCGTATGCGGCGGCGACGCGGACGATACGGGCCGCGACCGGCTGGTCACGGTACGGCTCCGCCTGCCGCTCCACGACGACGGCGACCTCGGGGGCCACCCCGGTCTGCCGTACCACCGCGCCGCCCAGCAGGGCGATGCGCCGCCGGTCGGCGAGGCCGCCGGCGCCTGCGGGGCCCTCGGCGCCGGCGGTGCCCTCGGCACCGGGGGGCACCGGACCTTCGGCGCCGGGGGGCACGGGGCCGTCAGCGCCGGAGGGCACGGGGTCCGCAAGCGACAGCTTGCCGAGGTCGTGCATGAGCGCGGCCTGCTCCAGCACGTCCAGCTCCCGCTCGGACAGCCCCCGCACCCGGCCGATCGCCCGGCTGAGGGCCGCGACGCGGTGGGCGTGGCCCGGGGAGTGGTAGCCGGCCATCTCGGTCGCGCGGGCCAGGGAGGCGATGGTCTGGCGGTACGTGCGGCGCACGGCGGCGTAGCGGCGGAACGAGAGCTGGGTGAGCAGCAGCGGCAGGCTCAGCACCGGCAGCGCCCACACCCCCGTCACCTGCGCGGCGAGCGCGATGACCACGCCGGTCGCGCACATCGCGGAGCCGACGCCGGGCAGGGCGCGCAGTTCGTCGCGGAGCAGGGGGCCGTACGGCCAGCCGGTGCGGGCGCGGGCGAGGCACGCGGCGAGCACGGCGTCGCAGAGCGCCGTCAGCGCGAGGACGCCGAGCAGGGCCAGGACGTAGCCGGGGCCCGCGGCCAGGCCGGTGACCGGGCCGCCGCCGTCGTCCGGGCCGCCGGCGCACAGGGGGCGGCAGCAGGCGGCGGCGAAGGCGGTGCCGAGGACCCGGCGGACCAGGTGCTCGGCGGTGGGGCCCTGGCCCCGGGCGATGTGCGGCACGGCGCCGACGACGGTGGCGGTGAAGGAGACGGCGGCGATCTCCAGTACGGCGCCGCCCGCCGTGTCCGCGGGGAGGCAGAGCAGCGCGTACCCGAGCGCACCGGCGGTGGCCAGCGGCGCGGGGAAGCGCGCGGGGGCGCACGCGCGGTGGTCGCCCGCCACCTCGCCGAGCACGATGAGGAGGCCGAAGGCGAGCGCGGCCTCGGGCTGGGCGAGCCCGTGCCGCAGCGTCCAGCAGAACCCGGCCGCGGCCACCGCCGCCGCGGCCCCGACCGCCACGCGCACCTCGGGCGGGGTCCCGGGGCGGAAGCGGAGAACCGATTCGCTCACGGCGTACCACCGCTGCGTACGACGGTCTCGGCGGCCGGCGCCCGGCTCGCCGCCCGCTGACCGGCCCCGCCGCGCAGCGGCGCGGGGACCGTCACGGGCTCGTCCGCGGTGACCTCGGCGTGCCAGC
This sequence comes from Streptomyces sp. CNP082, assembly GCF_059570535.1. Lineage (NCBI taxonomy): Bacteria > Bacillati > Actinomycetota > Actinomycetes > Kitasatosporales > Streptomycetaceae > Streptomyces > Streptomyces sp. CNP082. Next base: position 97,941 of record NZ_JCANSZ010000016.1, on the reverse strand, counting down.
CGCGGCGCTCGATCACCCCGGCCAGCGCGCGCACCACCCGGGGGTCGAACTGCGCCCCCGCGCACCGCCGCAGCTCCGCCAGCGCCGCGGGCACCTCGCGCGCGCGGCGGTACGAGCGGGTCGACGTCATGGCGTCGAAGGCGTCGGCGACCGCCACCACGCGGGCGTATTCCGGAATCCGCTCGCCGGTGAGCCCGTACGGGTAACCGCGGCCGTCCATCCGCTCGTGGTGGTGCAGGATCGCCGAGCGCACCTCCTCCAGGAAGCCGATGCCGCGGACGATCTCGTGCCCGTACTCCGGGTGCAGCTCGATGATCCGCCGCTCCTCGTGCGTCAGCGGCCCGTCCTTGCGCAGGATGCGCGTCGGCACGCCGAGCTTGCCCACGTCGTGCAGGATCCCGGCGAACCGCAGCACCTCCTGCCGCCGCTCGTCCATGCCCAGCTCGCGCGCGATGAGCACCGACGCGCGGCCGACCCGCTCGCTGTGCCCGCGGGTGTAGCGGTCCTTGATGTCGACGGCCTGCACCAGCGCCCGGATCGTCGCCTGGTGCGCCGCGCGTTCCCGGTTGGCCTGGGCGAACGCCCAGCAGGAGATGGCCATCGGCAGCAGCACGAGCAGCCCGCTGGCGGGCCCGTGCGGGCTGTGCCAGAGCATGGCCATCATCAGCCCGGCGAGCCCGTGCACGAGGTACACGCCGGCCGCCGCGGGCGCCGCGGCGAGTACCGCGCGCGGGGAGCGGCGCTCGGCGGCGGCCTGCATCAGGGTGTCCAGGCAGGTGAGTACGGCCCAGAAGGCCGCGACCGCGACGAGCGCGGCGGGCAGCAGCTCGGGGAAGCCGGCCACGCCGAGCCGGGCGTCCCCCGGCACGCGCCCGGCGGCGTACGCGGCGGCCCAGGCGGCGAGCGCCAGTTCCGCGGCCCGCCACAGCCGCCGCGGGACGGCGGGCTGCTCGGTGATCCGGGCGGTCAGCGCGCCCGGGAGGGGGACGAGGGCCGCCGCGGCGGGCGGCAGCAGAAACGCTCCTGCAAGCAGGACGGGAAAGAAGGCGCCGATGCCGTCGGGCACCCGGCCGGCCAGCGGCGGGATGCGCCAGAGGTGTTCACCGGCCGCACAGACGGCGGCGAGCAGGGCCAGCGCCGCCCAGGGGGTCGCGGCGCCGGGCCGCAGCGCGGGGGCGGCACACGCCGCCGCGGCCAGCAGGGCGCACAGCAGACAGCCGCGCCCGGCTGCAGAGACCTGCGCCATCTGCCCCATGCTCCCCACGCTCCTCGTCCGCGCAGTACTCCGTACGAGTTGGGGAGCATAGGGCGGCGCCTACGGCCGCATGGGCGCAGTCGCGTAAAAGAACACTACGAAGCGGGTGGATTCGCACCTTCGAGTGACGTGGGGCGGCCGTCGTCCCCGGTGCCTTCGGCGTCGAGCAACGGCTGCTCCGGCACCTCGTCGCCGGACCTGATGGTGTCGATCCGGCCCATCACCTTCGCGCGCAGGTCCGCCGGCACGTCGTCCTGCCCGCAGCAGCGTTTGACCAGCTTCTTCACGGCCTGCTCCAGGCCGTACTTCTCCAGACACGGGTTGCACTCGTCGAAGTGCACCTGGAACTTCGCGCAGTCGCCTTCCGGCATCTCCTGGTCGAGATACTCGTAGAGGTGGTCGAGGACCTCTGAGCAATCCGTCTCGTGCGGCTCTCCGCAGCTCATGCTCCCGATCCCTTTCCCGTGTGCGAGCCGGCCGACTCCGGTCCGGCTCCCGCCGGCATCAGGCCGCGCTCCTGCGCGTAGTCCTCCAGGAGACCGCGCAACTGGCGGCGACCGCGGTGCAGCCGGGACATGACCGTACCGATCGGTGTCCCCATGATGTCCGCGATCTCCTTGTAGGCAAAGCCCTCGACGTCCGCCAGATAGACCGCGATGCGGAACTCCTCCGGGATCGCCTGGAGGGCTTCCTTCACGTCCGAGTCCGGCAGGTGGTCGAGCGCCTGGGCCTCGGCGGAGCGCAAGCCGGTCGACATGTGCGACTCGGCGCGCGCGAGCTGCCAGTCCTCGATCTCCTCCGCGGCGCTGCGCTGCGGTTCACGCTGCTTCTTGCGGTACGAGTTGATGAACGTGTTGGTCAGGATGCGGTAGAGCCACGCCTTGAGATTCGTGCCCTCGCGGAACTGGTGGAAGGACGCGTACGCCTTGGCATAGGTCTCCTGCACCAGGTCCTCTGCGTCGGCGGGGTTGCGCGTCATGCGCAGCGCGGCCGAGTACATCTGGTCGAGGAACTGGAGCGCGTCCCGCTCGAAGCGCACGCTCCGCTCGGCGGACGTCTCCTGCGGCGCCGTCCGCTCCGCGGCCGGCTCGCCCTTCCCCGTGTCGGTCCCTGCGACGAGACCCACCTCCTCCAGCACAGTGGTGGAGCCTGCGGTGGCCCCGTACGGTTCGGAGGATAGACGACGTCCGTGCACATCCGCCGCCCAGTACTTCTCCGCTGCCTCCGGCTGCGGACGCGACGGGCATGCAACCGCGCTCATGCGTGTCCCTTCATCGATCACGTGAACGTACATCGGTGAAAACACAGACCGCCGATGCCGCATTCCCCGCTGGTGCCGGGGGCTGCCGGGGGCGGGGGCCCATCGCGGCCGGCGTCAGCGCAGGCCGGCGAGCCAGTCCACCGCGGCGGCGGTGATCACGGCGACGGTCCCTGCCTCGTCCGGCGGGGCGCTCTTGGCCACGGCGAAGCCGTGGTCCGCGTACGGCACGGGCACGACGTCGATATCCGCGGGGAACTCGGCGGGGCCGCCGAACGGGTCGCGCTCGCCCTGCACCACGCGGGTCGGCACCCCGGCGTCCAGCAGCTCCGCCAGCCGGGACTTCTCCGGCTTGCCCGGCGGGTGCAGCGGGAAGGCCAGGGCGAGCACCGCGCGGGCGCCGAGGGCCCGGGCCGTACGGCACGCGACCCGGGCGCCGGCGCTCCGGCCGCCGGCGACGACCGGCACGCCGGGTTTCTCCAGGGCGGGCCACAGCGCCGTCCAGCCGGCGTCGAGGGTCTTGGGCGCGGGCGCCAGCTTGCGGCCTGCGACCCGCCAGGGCTGCTCGACGAGCGCGACGGTGACCCCCTCGGCCGGCAGCGCGGCGGCCAGCGCGCGCAGGTCGCGGGCTTCGATGCCGGCGCCGGCGCCGTGGCTCAGGGCGAGCACGAGCCGCGGGCGCGCGGCCCGGTGCCAGGTGATGCGGGCGTCGCCGGGCGGGGTGGCGACGATCTCGGTGGTGGGCTTCACGCGCCTCAATCTAGGCGAGCCGCCGGCCCGGCCGGCCGGACCCCGAACGGCACGTCCGCCCGCACCGGTGAAGCCCCGCACCCCGCAGGCACCCGTCCGGCCGGCACCCGGCTGGCACCCGGCTGGCACCCGGCTGGCACCCGGCTAGAACAGCGTCTCCTCCTCGGGCGCCGCCATCTCCTCCACCAGCTCCGCGCCGTTGTTCCGCACGTCGCTCACCTTCGTCGACACCGGGAACGCCCGCAGCAGCCCCGCCGGCGGCGGGGTCAGCAGCTCCCGCAGCGCCTCCGGGTCCTTGTTGGCGGGGTCGAGCCAGGCGTCCCAGCGGTCCGGGGTGAGCATCAGCGGCATCCGGGGGTGGATCTCGGCGAGCGTGTGCGGCCCCGACTCCCCCGCCGGGCCGCCCGCCAGTTCCGTGGTCTCCGCCTCGGTCGTCACCACCGTGCACGTCACCCACCACGCGCGCGGGTCGTCGTCCGGGAGCGTCTTGTCCCGCCAGAACTCGAAGAGCCCGGCCATCGCGAAGACCGAGCCGTCGGCCGGGGTGACGAAGTAGGGCTGCTTGCGGGGCCGCTTCTTCTTCCCCTGCTCCTCAAGCTGCCGCTCCCCCTTGAACGTCAGCCACTCGAAGTAGCCGTCGGCCGGCAGCAGGCAGCGCCGGGAGACGAACGCCCGGCGGTAGGCCGGCTTCTCGTGCACGGTCTCGGCCCTGGCGTTGATCATCTTCACGCCCAGGTCCGGGTTCTTCGCCCAGGACGGCACGAGCCCCCAGCGCAGCGCGCGCAGCTGCCGCACGGGCCGGGGGTCGTCGGAATCCCGCTCGGGGCGCTCCAGCACCGCGTACACGTTCTTGGTCGGCGCCACGTTGTAGTCGGGGGCGAGCGTCTCCTCCGCGTCCCACTTCTCCACCTCGAAGAGGTGGACGAGGTCGTCGGGTTTCCTGCTCGCCGCGTACCGTCCGCACATGGGTGTCAAGACTGCCACGCCCCTCTGACAGCCCGCACATGCCGCCTTGGCTACCCTGCTCGTCCGAGCACCGGGAGGGCACGTGGAAGGAACCAGCTTCGGCGAGCTGTGGGACCGTGTCGTCGGCACACAGCCGGACCCCTCGGAGTGGCTGGTCGCGGTGACGGGGCTCGTGGCGCTCTCCGCCGTGCTGTCCTGGGGCGTGTGGCGGGTGGCGCGCAATGCCGTCACGATCGCGCACGAGGGCGGCCACGGTCTGGTCGCCGTGCTCACCGGGCGCCGCCTGGAGGGCATACGGCTGCACTCCGACACCTCCGGTCTGACCGTCAGCCGCGGCAAGCCCTCCGGCCTCGGCATGGTCCTCACCGCCGCCGCCGGCTACACCGCTCCGCCGCTGCTCGGCCTCGCCGGCGCCTGGCTGCTGGCCGACGGGCGCATCACGGCGGCGCTGTGGGGTGCGATCGCCCTGCTCGCGGCGATGCTGCTGATGATCCGGAACGCGTACGGGGTGGTGACCGTCGTCGTGACCGGCGCCGCGTTCTTCCTCGTCTCCTGGCTGACGGAGCCGGAGGTGCAGGCGGCGTTCGCGTACGCGGCCGTGTGGTTCCTGCTGCTCGGCGGGGTGCGGCCGGTCTTCGAGCTGCAGCGGAAGCGGCGCCGCGGCGAGGCGCCGCAGTCCGACGCCGACCAGCTGGGGCGGCTGACGCACACCCCCGCCGGGCTGTGGGTGTTCCTGTTCTACATCGTCGCGCTCTGTGCCCTGGCCGGCGGTGCCCGCTGGCTGCTGGACCTCTGATCCGCCCGGCGGGGTTCACGCGCCCCGCTCCGGGACGGCGGCCGTCGCCCCGGTTGTCCACAACCCGCCGGTTGTCCACAGGCCGGCGGCGGACCCTGCGAGGGGCGGGCCGGCCCGCATAGGGTGAGTGCCATGACCGCTTCGCAGAGCAGCCCCTGGCCCGCGCCGACCGCCTCCGGCCCGGTGACCGCGGCCGTCACCGTCCCCGGATCGAAGTCGGTGACGAACCGGGCGCTGGTGCTCGCCGCTCTCGCCGCCGAGCCGGGCCGGCTGCGCCGGCCGCTGCGCTCGCGCGACAGCGCGCTGATGGCGGGGGGCCTGCGGGCCCTCGGTGTCGGCATCGAGGAGGCCGCCGGCCCGGACGGCGCCGAGGAGTGGCGCGTCACCCCCGGCGCCGGGCTGCGCGGCGACACCGCGGTGGACGTGGGCAATGCGGGGACGGTCATGCGCTTCCTGCCCCCCGTCGCAGCCCTCGCCGACGGCCCGGTCCGCTTCGACGGCGACCCGCGCAGCCACGAGCGCCCCCTGCACGGCGTCATCGACGCGCTGCGCGCCCTCGGCGCCCGGATCGACGACGCCGCGCAGGGCAGCCCCGGTGCCCTGCCGCTGACGGTGTACGGCGAGGGGGCGCTGCGAGGCGGCCCGGTCGAGGTCGACGCCTCCTCGTCGTCGCAGTTCGTCAGCGCGCTGCTGCTGTCCGCGCCGCGTTTCGACAAGGGCGTGGAGCTGCGCCACACGGGCCACCGGCTGCCCTCGCTGCCGCACATCCGGATGACCGTGGAGATGCTGCGGGCGGCCGGCGCCGTGGTGGAGGCGCCGGAGGACGGCGGCGAGCCGTACGTGTGGCGGGTGGCGCCGGGCGCGCTGCGGGGCCGGGACCTGACGGTGGAGCCGGACCTGTCGAACGCGCAGCCGTTCCTGGCCGCCGCGCTGGTCACCGGCGGCCGGGTGACGATTCGCGACTGGCCGGCGCGGACCACGCAGCCCGGGGACGCACTGCGGGGGATCTTCACCGAGATGGGCGGCTCCTGCGAGCTGGTGACCACCGCGGAGGGCACGGGCGGCACGGACCTGGTTTTCACCGGCCCCTCGGCCGGGGCGCCGGGAGGGGGCGTGCGCGGCATCGACATCGACCTCTCCGAGGTCGGCGAGCTGACGCCCGGCATCGCCGCGGTGGCGGCGCTGGCCGGCTCGCCGTCCCGGCTGCGCGGCGTGGGCCATCTCCGGCTGCACGAGACGGACCGGCTCGCCGCTCTCACCGAGGAGATCAACGGGCTGGGGGGGGACGTCACCGAGACCGGGGACGGCCTGGAGATCCGTCCCCGCCCGCTGCACGGCGGCCTCTTCCACACGTACGACGACCATCGGATGGCCACCGCGGGCGCGGTCCTGGGTCTGGTGGTGGAGGGTGTGCGGGTGGAGAACGTGGAGACGACCGCCAAGACCATGCCCGGCTTCCCCCGGATGTGGGCCGGCCTCCTCGCCGGGACGGACTCCGGTGCCGGGTCCGCAGCCGGCGCGCCCGCCACCCCCGCCCGGAGAGCCTGACCCACGCGATGCGGCGCTACGGCAAGAACCCCGACGAGGACGACGTCCGCGTACGCCCTGACCGCCGGGGCAGCCGCCCCCGCAGCCGCAACCGCCCCAAGCACGAGGACGCCACCGAGGGCTTCGTCCTGACCGTCGACCGCGGCCGGATCACCTGCCTGGTGGGGGAGCGCACGGTCACCGCCATGAAGGCGCGCGAGCTGGGGCGCAAGGGCATCGTCGTCGGCGACCGGGTCGCCGTCGTCGGGGACGTCTCCGGCGCGCCCGGGACGCTGGCGCGCATCGTCCGGGTCGAGGAGCGCACGTCGGTGCTGCGCCGGACCGCGGACGACGACGATCCGTACGAGCGCGTGGTCGTCGCCAACGCCGACCAGTTGGCCATCGTCACCGCCCTGGCCGACCCGCCGCCCCGGCCGCGGCTGGTGGACCGCTGCCTGGTCGCCGCGTACGACGGCGGGCTCGACCCGCTGCTGGTGCTGACGAAGTCGGATCTGGCGCCCGCGGACGAACTGCTGAAGTCGTACGCGCCCCTGGGCGTGCGGGCCGTCGCCTGCAACCGCGACGAGCTGGCCACCGGCGCGGGCGCCGCCCGGGTGCTGGACCTGCTCACCGACCGGGTCACCGCCTTCGTCGGCCACTCCGGCGTCGGCAAGACCACCCTGGTCAACGCCCTCGTGCCGGAGCGCCAGCGGGCCACCGGCGAGGTCAACCTCGTCACCGGCCGCGGCCGGCACACCACGACGTCGGCGCTCGCCCTGCCGCTGCCCGACGACAAGGGCTGGGTCATCGACACCCCGGGCGTGCGGTCGTTCGGCCTGGCCCACGTCGATCCGTCGCGCGTCATCCACGCCTTCCCCGACCTGGAGCCCGGGACGGCGGACTGCCCGCGCAACTGCAGCCACGACGAGCCGGACTGCGCGCTCGACGCATGGGTCGCCGAGGGCCACGCCGACCCCGCCCGGCTGGCCTCGCTGCGCCGTCTGCTCGCCACCCGCGAGCGCCGCGAAGGAGACTGACGGGGGCTCAGCCCGCGGGCCCCGAAGCCGTGCGGCAGGTCCATCGCCCCCGCCCACGCGCGTTGGGCATAATCGCAGGAGCGTCAACCGAACGGGAGGCTCTACACGATGGCGATGGCGTGGCTGATGGTCGTCGTGGCCGGAATCCTCGAAACCGGCTTCGCCGTCGGCCTGAAGCTCTCCCACGGCTTCACCCGGCTGTGGCCGACGGTCGCCTTCTGCGCCTTCGCGCTCGGCAGTTTCGGCCTGCTGACGCTGTCGCTGAAGAAGCTCGACGTCGGCCCGGCGTACGCGGTGTGGACCGGCATCGGTGCCGCGGGCACGGCCATTTACGGCATGGTCTTCCTCGGCGACATGGTCTCCACGCTGAAGATCGTCTCCATCACGCTGGTGATCGTCGGCGTCATCGGCCTGCAGTTGTCCGGTGCGGCGCAGTGACCGCCAGCAGCCCGCGGACCGCCCGCTCCACGTCCTCGCCCCTGGCCGCGGGCGCGACCACGTACGACAGCGTCAGCCGGGTCACCGCCTCGCAGACCCGGCGGCGTTCGCCCGGCGGCCCCGCCAACTGCTCCTCCAGCGCCCGCAGTACCCGGTCGCGTACCTCCTCGACCAGCTCCGCCGGCGTCTCCACGGACGGGCCCGTGCGCCGCGCCCCCGGCGCCCCGCCGCGGGCGGGCACGCGCCGCACGGGGGCCGGTAGCTGCTCGCTCCAGCATCCGGTGAGCGCGGCGCGCACCAGCGGGTTGCCGCGCGCGGCGCGCAGCGTCCAGGCGACCAGGGCGAGCAGCCGGCCCCCCGCGTCTGCTCCGGATCTGCGGGCACCGTCCAGCGTGCGCTCCACGCCCGCGAGGTAGCCGTCGATCTCGCGTCTGACGAGGGCCTGGGCCAGGCCCTCCTTGCTGCCGAACTCGTTGTAGAGAGTCTGGCGGGACACCCCGGCCGCGGCGGCGACGTCGACCATCCGCACCGCTGCCCAGGGCCGGGCCCTGAGCGCCGCGAAGGCGGCGTCGAGGAGTCCTTCTCGCGCTGTAGGCATCGTGGCCTCCAGAGGGCGACCGTGCGCTCAGAATTGACGCACCGCCAGGTGCTGTCAAGGGTCCGTACGAGGGGGCCCGCGACCCGCCGCGCGCGGCCGAAGGTTGGCGGTGCACCTTTGGGGTTACTGTTCGTTCATGGCCGGTTTTCATGATGATCTGCGTCTCGCCCACGTCCTGGCGGACGCCGCCGACGCCACCACGATGGAGCGGTTCAAGGCGCTCGACCTGAAGGTCGAGACGAAGCCCGACCTGACTCCGGTGTCGGAGGCGGACAGATCGGCGGAGGAGCTGATCCGCTCCTCACTGCGGCGCGCCCGGCCACGCGATGCCGTGATGGGCGAGGAGTACGGCACCGAGGGCACAGGGCCGCGGCGCTGGATCATCGACCCCATCGACGGCACGAAGAACTACGTCCGCGGGGTCCCCGTCTGGGCGACGCTGATCGCGCTGATGGCGCCGGGTGCGGAGGGCAACCAGCCGGTCGTCGGCGTGGTCTCGGCGCCCGCCCTCGGCCGCCGGTGGTGGGCGGTGCAGGGCGGCGGCGCGTACACCGGCCGCAGCCTGGCGAAGGCGAGCCCGCTGCGGGTGTCGGGGGTGCAGCGCATCGAGGACGCCTCGTTCGCGTACTCCTCACTGCACGGCTGGGACGAGCGCGGCAGGCTCGACGGCTTCCTGCACCTGACGCGCGACTGCTGGCGCAGCCGGGGGTACGGGGACTTCTGGCCGTACATGATGGTCGCCGAGGGGACGGTCGACATCTGCGCGGAGCCGGAGCTGTCGCTGTGGGACATGGCGGCGTGCGCGGCGATCGTGGCGGAGGCCGGCGGCACCTTCACGGGCCTGGACGGCGAGCCCGGTCCGCACAGCGGCAACGCCGCGGCGTCCAACGGGCTGCTCCACCAGGAGCTGCTGAAGTACCTCGGCCCGTAGCCGCTCGTCCGGGCCGCCGGCAAACCCGCGCGCGGGGGCGCGGACCGCGGCCGGCCGGGCTTCTCCCGCCCCCTTGTTGCTCTCTGCCGTGCGTGCCAGTCTGACGGTGACCGGCCTTGTGAATTTGTGAAATCCTTCACAGGTGAGCACAAGGGCCCGTAACGCCTAGGAGGTGGCCCCACCCCATGCTCGTCCGCGACGCCATGAGCACGGTGGTCCTCACCATCGGCCCCGCACACACCCTCCGCCAGGCCGCCCGGCTGATGTCGGCCCGGCGCGTCGGCGCGGCGGTCGTCTTCGACCCCGACACCAGCGGGCTCGGCATCCTGACCGAGCGCGACATCCTCAACTCCGTCGGCGCGGGCCAGGACCCGGACATGGAGAAGGCCGACGACCACACGACCACGGACGTCGTCTTCGCCGCACCCGGCTGGACCCTCGACGACGCCGCCGGAGCCATGACCCACGGCAGCTTCCGGCATCTGATCGTCCTCGACGACGCGGAGCCCGTCGGCATCGTGTCCGTACGCGACATCATCCGCTGCTGGACCCCGGAGCGGCAGGAGCCGGAGCGCCGCGAGACAGCCCTCGCATAGCGCGCCCGGACGCGTCAGAGGGGCCGGGAGCCCGACCGGCGTCCCGACCCCTCTGTCCGTGCACGGCAACCGGCCCGCGGCCACGCAGGGCCTGGAGCGTGACCTCGGGACCGATCGCCGCAGTCTCCCAGGGAGCCTACATTAGACTTAGTCCAAGTCAAGATCTCAATGAAGTTCGTATGGCTTCTGGCCATAGAGCGGTGCGCTGCTACCCTGAACGCATGAGTGACCTCCTGGAGCGACTGCGCGGCCGTGGCTTCCGGCTCACCGCACAGCGGCGGGTCGTGGCCGAGGTCCTGGACGGCGACCACGTGCACTACACCGCCGACGAAGTACTCGCGCGCGCCACCGCCCGGCTCCCCGAGATCTCGCGGGCGACGGTCTACAACACGCTGGGCGAGCTGGTCGCGCTCGGCGAGGTGCTCGAAGTCAGCACGGACGGCCGCGCCAAGCGGTACGACCCGAACGCCCACAGCGCGCACCAGCACCTGGTGTGCAGCCGCTGCGGCTCGATCCGCGACGTGCGCCCGGAGGGCGACCTGCTGTCGACGCTGCCCCAGGAGGAGCGTTTCGGCTTCCGGGTCTCCGGCGCGGAAGTCACGTATCGCGGCATCTGCCCGGATTGCGCCGAGGGCCACGGGAAGTAATTTGCGCTGGTCGACCGGCCAGGGGTAGTGTTGTTTTCACCGACGCGGGGTGGAGCAGCTCGGTAGCTCGCTGGGCTCATAACCCAGAGGTCGCAGGTTCAAATCCTGTCCCCGCTACCAATGACGAAGGCCCGGACCCTATGGTCCGGGCCTTCGTCTTCTGTTGTGTGAGTGAGCCGCCGCCGCCTGAGTGAGCTACCGCGAAGGGCCGGCGGCTGTATGCCGCCGGCCCCTCCGCCGTGCTTCTTCGCTTCTTCCGTGCTTCGCGCCGGTCTCAGGCGGTGAGCTCCTGCGCGAGCGCGTCCCGCAGCCGGGCGGCGCGCTCGGCGACCTCCGCCGGCCCCAGCTCCACGGCCCGCGACGACCAGTGCTGGCTCTCCGGCAGGTCGCCCCTCCGGGCGGCCAGCAGCGCGAGCCGCAGGGCGGCACGGCCGTGGCCGTGCTCGGCCGCCCGGCGCCACCAGATCGCCGCCTCCGCCGCGCTGCCCTCCCGGGCCAGCAGCAGGCCCAGGTTGAACGCGCCGTTGCGGCTGCCGGCCTCCGCGGCGGCCCGGTACCACCGGCCCGCGGCCTCCGTCTCGCCCCGCCCGGCCGCGCGCATGCCCAGCCGCACCTGGGCGCGCCGGTGGCCCTGCCGCGCGGCCTGCTCGTACCACCGCTCGCACTCGGCGTCGGCGTCGGAGCCGCCCGGGCCGACGGCGGCATCCGCGGACCCCGCGTCACCCCACGCCCGCGCGCTGCGGGAGCCCGCGGCACCCGGGGCGTCCGGTCCCGGCCCCGCTTGGGGCCCGGGGCGCCGGTCGTCCAGCAGCGCCGCCAGCCGGAACGCGCCCTCGGGGCTGCCGCCCTCGGCGGCCGTCCGCAGCCGGTGCTCCGCCTCCTTCTCCTCGCCGTCGCGCAGCAGCGCGATGCCGACCTGCAGCGCGGCCTCCACGTGCCCGGCCGACGCGGCGCGCTCGTACCACTGCCGCGCGCCCGTCTCGTCCTCCCGGTTCGCGTGGATGATCCCGAGGTTGAACGCCGCGTCGACGCTGCCCGCCTCCGCGGCCTTCGAGAACCACGGCTCGGCGCCCGCGGCGTCGCCGCGCTGCAGCAGCAGCACGGCCAGCGCGTTGGCCGCCTCGCAGTGCCCGGTGTACGCGGCCTGCCGGTACCACTGCTCGGCCTGCGCGATGCGGTCCTCCCCGGCGCACAGCAGCGCAAGGTTGTACGCACCGTTGATGTCGCCCGCGCCGAGCGCCACCCGGTACCACCGCTCCGCCTCCTGCGGCTCACCGCGGTCCGCGTACAGCGCGCCGAGCGCGTTCGCCGCGTTGCCGTCGCCGTCCTTGGCCGCCTGGCGCCACCACACGGCGGCGCTGGCGTCGTCGCCGGCGTCGCGCAGCAGGAAGCCCAGCGCGCAGGCCGCGCGCGGCTCACCGCCCCGCGCGGAGATCACGTACCACCGGCCGGCCTCCTGCGACTCGCCGCGCTCCTCCAGGAGCGTGCCGAGGTGCAGCGCGGCGCGCACGTGCCCGCGCGCGGCGGCCTGCCGGTACCACTGCTCGGCCTCGGCGACCGGGTCGTCACCGGCCCCGGCCGCGCCGCGGACGAGACTCACCGTGCCCGGCGACGCCGGCGGCGTCAGCCGCGTACCGGTCTCGACGCCGCTGCCGGACCGCGCCCGGGTGCCGGTGTCGAGGATGCGCGCCAGACGGTACGCCGCCTCGCGGTGACCCTTGTCCGCCGCGATCCGGAACCAGCGCTCCGCGCCCACGTCGCTGCGGTGCTCCAGCAGGTCGGCGAGGGCGTACGCGCCCAGCGCGTGCCCGGCCTCGGCGGACTGGCGCAGCCAGTACTCGGCGCCGGGCTCGTCGCCGTTCTCCCGGTAGTAGCGCCCCAGGGCGTGCGCGGCGGCGGGCGAGCCCCCGACCGCGGCGATACGCCACCAGCCGGCCGCCTCGTGCGTCTGGCCGCGCTGGTAGAGCAGCACGCCCAGGTTGTTCGCCGCAGCCCGGTCGCCCTCGGCGGTCGCCGCGCGCAGTATCGGCTCCGCGCCGTCCAGGTCCCCCTTGCGCAGCAGGGCGGCGCCCCGCGCGCTGAGCTCCGCCACGGCCGGGTCCTGGCCGCGCGCAGCCCTCAACTCACCGGCGGCGGCGGGAGCCTTGCGCTCCTGCCCACCGGTGCCCCCTGTCCTACGGGCATCCAACACCCTTGCCTCGTCCCCCATGAGGTCCATCGTCGCACCACCTGCAACCCGCGTACACCTGGTATACCGCAGCCAGGAAGGTCACTTCAGCGGTTTGTCGACTTCCCGACAGGACGACTCATCAAACCTTGTCACGCCCACAACCCCCAAAACAATGACCTCAAGAACGAACACACGACCCATCCGTCCCCCTTGCACCACCAGCCCCAGGGACACCCACGGGTCACATGGGTGACACACGTCGAGGCCCGGAGTCCGTTGGACTCCGGGCCTCGATCTCGCGTAGCGGGGACAGGATTTGAACCTGCGACCTCTGGGTTATGAGCCCAGCGAGCTACCGAGCTGCTCCACCCCGCGTCGTGTGCCGTAAGGCTATCACGGTGCCGGGCGCCCCAACGCCGCCGGCCCTCGCGGCCCGTGGCCCGCCGGACGTCACGTCCGGCGGGCCACGGCCCTAGGCCCCGCCGCCTCCGCCGTCACCGGCATCACCGGCATCACTGCCGCCTCCGCCGTCACCACCGCCGTCGGCGCCCTCACCGGCTCCGTCGTCGCCGTTCGAGCCGGCCTGCTGCTGGGCCTCCTCGATCCGCTGGAGGGCGTCCTGCAGGTCCTCCTGGGCCCTGCCGTACGCCTCCCAGTCCTGCGGCTCCTCCTGGAGCGCCTGCTGGCCGTCCTCGTAGGCGTTCTGGGCGTCCTCCACGGCGTCCTGGAGGCTGCCCCCTGCCGGTGGTTCCTCTTCCGGTGGCGGCTCCTCGCCGGTGTCCTCGGGTGGTGTCGCCTCCTCCACCCCGAAGACCACGTTCAACGCCTTGGGCAACGTGTCCTCGAAGGCCGTCTGATCGCCGTACGTGACGAGCACCTTGCGCAGCAGTGGGTACCCGGTGCCGGTGCCTTGCACGTACACCGGCTCGATGTAGATCAGTCCGCCCTCCAACGGCACCGTCAGCAGGTTGCCGTAGATGACTTCCGAATCGCCTCTCTGCAGGATGTTGATCTGGTCGGCGATCGCGGCGTTGGAGTTGAATCTGGACTGCACGAGCTTCGGTCCCGGCACGGGACTGTTGGGCGGCAGCTTCAGGATTCTGATCTGCCCGAAGTCGTCGCTGCGCGCGTCCGCGCCCACGGCCATGTACGCGCCGAGGTTGTTCCGGTTGCGTGGCGTGAACGTGGTCGTCAGCGAGAACGACCGCGAGTCCTGATCCGGCATCTTCATGCTGAGGTAGTAGGGCGGCACCGAACTCTCGACCTTGGTGGTCGGGTCGTCCGGGATCTCCCACTGCTCACTGCCGGAGTAGAACTGCTTGGGGCCGGTGACGTGGTACTGCGTCAGCAGCTCGCGCTGGACCTTGAACAGGTCCTGCGGGTAGCGCAGATGGTCCATCAGCGAGTCGCTGATCTCCGAGCGCGGCTTGACCGTGTCGGGGAACGCCTTCATCCACGTCTTGAGGACCGGGTCCTCGGTGTCCCACTCGTAGAGGTCCACGCTGCCGTCGTAGGCGTCGACCGTGGCCTTCACCGAGTTGCGGATGTAGTTGACCTGGTTCTGCTGCGCGACCACCGAACGCTGGTCGTCCGTCAGCGAGTCGGCCGTCGTGTCGCCCAGGGTGGTCCTGGTCGAGTACGGATAGCCGTTGCTGGTGGTGTAGGCGTCGACGATCCAGGTGATGCGGCCGTCGACCACCGCCGGATACGGGTCGCCGTCGATGGTCAGCCAGGGCGCGACCGCCTCCACCCGCTCCTTGGGGGTGCGGTTGTACATGATCTGCGAGCCCTCGCCGATCGCACCGGAGTACAGGATCTGCGGTTCGCTGAACGTCAGCGCGTACGCGGCCCTGTTGATCGGGTTGGACAGGTCGACGCCGCTGTCGCCCTTGTAGCGGTACGTCTTCTCGCCGGAGTCATCGGCGTAGTCGACCTCGTCCTGCGGGCCGCCCACGATCGAGTAGTCGCGGGTCTGCTCGCCGTAGTAGATGCGCGGCTCGTAGTCGCCGAGCTCGCCCACCGGCGGCAGGTCCTTCTCCGTGTAGGACGGGTCGCCGTCGTCGGTCACCTCGGTGCCCTTGGCGGCGACGACACCGTAGCCGTGGGTGTACCGGAAGTGGCTGTTGATCCAGCCCTTCTCCGGGATGCCGCCGACGTTGATCTCACGCAGACCGACGACGGTGTCCTGCGAGTTGCCGTCCTTGTCCTCGTACCGGTCGACGTCCAGGGTGCCGGGGAACTGGTAGTAGCCGCGGACCTGCTGTTGCTGCTGGTACGTCGGCGAGACCACGCTCGGGTCGAGCAGACGGACGCTCGCCGTCTCGTCGACGGCGCCGCGCAGATGCTCGTTGGTGGTGTCCTTGGGCGCCTGGCCGGTGTAGTCCGTCACCTTCGAACCGTCGATGTCGTACGCCTTGCGCGTCGCCTCGATGTTCTTCTCGATGAACGGCGTCTCCTTGGCCTGCTCGTTCGGCTGCACCTGGAACTTCTGCACGATCGCCGGGTACAGCCCGCCGATCAGGATCGCGGAGAGGACCATGAGGCCGAGGCCGATGAGCGGCAACTGCCAGGTGCGCCGCCACAGGGTGGCGAAGAACAGCACCGCGCAGATGATCGCGATGACGAAGAGGATGGTCTTCGCCGGCAGGTAGGCGTTCGCGTCGACGTAGCGCAGACCGGTCCAGCCGTCTGTGGTCTTCAGCCCGCTGGTCTTGGTGGCCAGGCTGTAGCGGTCGAACCAGTACGCCACCGCCTTGAGCGCCACGAAGGTGCCGAGCAGCACCGCGAGATGACCGGTCGCCGCGGACGTGGCCCGCGCGCCGGGGCTGGAGATGCGCAGGCCGCCGTACAGGTAGTGCGTGAGTGCGGCGGCGATCGTGCACAGCACGACCGCGGCGAAGCCGAAGCCGAGCAGGAAGCGGTACCAGGGCAGGTCGAACGCGAAGAAGGAGATGTCCTTGTGGAACTGCGGATCCTTCTCGCCGAACGACTGGCCGTTCACCCACAGCAGCCACGTGCGCCACTGCCCGGTCGCGGAAGCGCCGGCGATCAGGCCGACCAGCGTGGCGATGCCGAGCAGCACCCACTTCTTGTACGGCGCCAGGTTCATCCGGTAGCGGTCGAGGCTCTCCTGCTCCAGCGACATCGCGCTGAGCGGCGGCCTGAGCCGGTGCGCCAGCCACATGTTGAAGCCCACGGCGAGCGCCATCAGCAGGCCGAAGACGAAGAACAGGCCCACCTTGGTCCACAGCCGGGTGGTGAAGACCGAGGAGTAACCGACGGAGCGATACCAGAGCCAGTCCGTCCAGAAGCCGGCGAACATGACGAAGATGATGCCCAGGATGGCGAGCACACCCAGCGTCATCAGCAGCGTTCGTACCCGCCGGGACGGCCTGCCCACACTGATCCGTGGCCCGGTGGGGCCTCCGCCGCGGTCCGGCATCTGGAAAGCCAAGGTGGCACCTCGAGACTTGAACGTCTGGTCATAAGGCCCCCGCGGCACAGGGGCTCAATGTGGCAACTTACTAAAGCTTTACTCAGTTCCCGCCGGGGGGTGGCAGAGAGCGATGAGGCAGGATGACGAGCATGTCCAACTCTCCCACCGGCGGTCCACCCCTGGCAGCCGACCCGCTGACCCGCGCGGTCCTGGAGCTTGACGAGTACGCGGCCGGTTTCGGCTGGGACCGGCCGCCGCGGCTCTTCGCCCTCGTCGACACCGCGCGGCTGCGCGCGCAGGAACCGGGGCTCGCCCAGCGGCTGGACCTCGGCGCAGACGACGGCGACGGCCCCGGTGCCGGGGCTGCGGCGGGGCCGGCCGCGCAGGTCTCGTACACGCCGATCGAGCAGCAGGAACTGCCCGAAGGGCAGCCGCTCGACGAGTTCCTCGGCACCATCGCGTGGCCCGACGCGGTCGGCGGCTGTGCGCTCACGGTCGAGCGGCTGATGCTTCCGCCCGCGGCGGAGGCCGAGGTGCCCGATGATCTCGACGAGGCCGGGCTCGCCGACTGGGTCGCCGCGCATCCGCGACGCGAGGAGGTCCGCATGACGGTCGGCGTGCTGCGCGACGGGAGCCGGGAGGCCGCGCTGCGGCTGCGCTCGAAGGACACTCCCACCGAGGTGCTCACCGGTCCGGACCTGGTGCCCGGGCTCGCCCGCGCACTGGCGGCGACGTTCGACTGACCCTGCCGTGCCGGCCGGCCGCCCCCGGCGGGGTGGCCGGCCGCCGTGCACGCGGCGCACGCCGTGCCCGTGCGGCTACTTCTTGCACTCGTCGAGCTGGTCGAGGTCGCCCTCGCGGATGTCCTTCAGCGCCTTCAGGGCGTCGTCCATCGTCCGGATCTCGATGAGGGTGAGCCCGTCGGGCACGTCCCGGACCGCCGTGGGGCAGTTCGCCGCGGGGGTGAGGAAGAACTTCGCGCCCTCATCGCGCGCGCCTATGGTCTTCATGTGGATGCCGCCGATCGGCCCGACCTGGCTCTCGGTGTTGATCGTGCCGGTGCCGGCGACGAACTCGCCGCCCGTGAGGTCACCCTTGGTGAGCTTGTCGACGATGCCGAGGGCGAACATCAGCCCCGCGCTGGGGCCGCCGACGTCGGCGAGCTTGATGTCGATCTCGAACGGGAAGGTGTGCGCGGTGCCCGCCGCGATGCCGACCACGGCCTTGCCGGGCTCCTCGTCGGACTCCCGGGTGCGGAGGGTGATCTTCTCGCCCGGCAGCTTGCGGGGGTCGTCGCCGGCCTTCTCGGCCTTCTCGGCCTTGTCCGCGGGGACGATCCGGAACGTGACCTTCTCCCCCGGCTTGCGGCTGGTGACCAGCTCGACCACGTCGCCCGGCACCTTGACTGGCTTGCCGTCGACCGCCTTGATCACGTCACCGGCGTGCAGCGTGCCCTGCGCGGCACCGCCCGCGGCCACGGAGGCCACGATCACGCGGGTGGTGAAGGGGATGCCCAGGGCGTCGAGCGCGGCGACCTTGGCGCTCTCCTGCGAGGCGGTGAACTGCTCGGCGTTCTGCTGGTCGACTTCCTCGGCGGTGCTGTCGTCCGGATACAGCGACTCGTGCGGCACCACCGCGTCGTCCGGCGAGAGCCAGCCGTAGACGGCCTCGACGAGGTTCATCTTGTAGTCGGCGCCGGTGACGCGGACCGTGGTCATGTTGAGATGACCGCTCGTCGGATACGTCTTGCGGTCCTCGATCTGCAGGACGGGCTCGCGGTCGTGCTCCCCCAGGGTGTTCACCGTGGGCCCGGGCGACATCTCGGCGTACGGCACGGGGATGAAGACCCCGGCGACGAGGATGGCGAGCAGCGTCACGGTGGAGGCGAGCAGCGTCGCCGTGCGGCGTGGCATAGAACGACAGTACGGGACGCTCAGGCGGCCCCGGAACGGGAGTGGCTGCGCTCCATGGCTTCCCGGAAACGGGCGTACCCCGCCAGCTCCGTGCTGTCGCCCACCTTGCGGGTGCGCGTCGCCCAGCCCGCCCATATCGCGGCTGCCCCGGCTGACGCGAGGGGTATGACCAACCAGGCTATCGCTGCCATCCCGTACTCCTAGCTGACGTGACTTCTTTCCGATAAGCCAACGCTCACGCGGGCCCGGAAGTTACGCAACTCGACAACTTCAGCCAGCGCCTACCCACTCTTCCGTCCCGTCCGTGAACTTCTGGTGTTTCCAGATGGGAACGTCGCGCTTGAGCGCGTCGATCAGGGCGCGGCAGGCGTCGAACGCCTCGGCGCGGTGCGGGCAGGAGACGGCGGCGACGACGGCGAGATCCCCCACGGCCAGTTCGCCCACGCGGTGGACGGCGGCCAGCGCCCGTACCGGATAGCGGGCCGCGACCGTCTCCGCGACCCGGCGCATCTCGGCCCCGGCGGTGGGATGGCTCGAGTACCCCAGCGCCGTCACGTCCTGGACGCGCTCGGAGGCGGCCTGCCGGTCGTGGTCACGGACCGTGCCGACGAAGAGCACCGTCCCGCCCGCGGCGGGGTCGCCGACGGCGGTGAAGACCTCGTCGAGCGAGAGCGGCTCCTCACGGACGGCGACCAGGCGCACGGGGTCCGCGGCGGCCTGCTCGCCCGGGTGCTGCGGGGTGTCTGCCATGCGCCCATCCTGCCGCACGGGACCGACAGGCCACCGCCCGCACGGCGGCGGCCCGGTTCGCGTACGGGCCGGGGCGCGGTCCGTACGCGGTGCTCCGCGGCGGGCGAGGGCTCAGATCTTGCCGCGCCGTGCCTTGCGGACCCGGCGTACGACCGCGGCCGTGCCCAGCAGCGCGACCGTGGCCCCGGCCGCTCCCGCGGCGCCCGCGGCGGCGGCGTCCTTGCGGCCCAGCCGGCGGCCGGCGACCGTGTGCCGGCCGGAGACCTCCTCAAGCAGCTCCGCGAGCACCTCCTCGTTGGTGTGCTGCGGACGCCAGCCCGCGTCGTGCAGCCGGCTGCCGCTGACGACCCACGGGTACATCGTGTACGCCAGGTCGCCGGCCGGGGACGGCGTGAGGCCGAGGCGGTGCAGCCGGGAGGCGGCGCCGAGCGCGACGGCAGACG
Organism: Streptomyces sp. CNP082; assembly: GCF_059570535.1. NCBI lineage: Bacteria > Bacillati > Actinomycetota > Actinomycetes > Kitasatosporales > Streptomycetaceae > Streptomyces > Streptomyces sp. CNP082. Next base: position 78,430 of record NZ_JCANSZ010000016.1, on the reverse strand, counting down.
GCAGCTCCATGCGCCGGATACCGGTCAGCTCCTCGACCTCCTCCTGCTCCAGCCAGCCGTCGCAGCCGACCGCCAGCTCCCCCTCGGCCTTCTCCAGCGCCGCGAACTCCAGCGCGGCGGCCAGGTCGTCGATGTGGCAGAACTGCCAGCACGGCCGGGTGCCCTTGACGACCAGCAGCCGCGGCGACTCGAAGTACCGGGTCAGCGGGGTGTCGACGCCGCCGACGACGGCGGCCGGGCGCACGACGGTGACATTCAGACCGGGGTGCGCGCGGGGCGCGCGGCGGCCCAGGCGCTCCATCTCCAGCAGATCGCCGACGCCGGTGGCCTCCTCGGTGGCGCGCAGCTCGGCGTCCTCGGCGAGCGGGACGGGGTTGTCGGGCAGCGCCCCGTAGACCATGGCGGAGGTGCACAGGACGACGCGGCGCACGCCGGCCGCGGCGGCGGCGGTGAGCACCGTCTGCGTACCCCGCACGTTGTACGCCGTACGGGCCGTGGCGTCGGTCTCCAGGTCCAGGTCGAGGGCGAGGTGCACCACGACGTCGGTGCCGCGCAGCTTGTCGGCGATCGCGGGGTCGCGCACGTCCAGCACGTGCCAGTGGGCCTCGGGCAGCTCACCGCGCCGCTCGTCGATGGCGACGACCTGCTTGACCTCGTCGGAGGCCGCCAGCCGCTCCGTGACCAGGGCGCCGATGCCGGCCGCCGCCCCGGTGACGGCGACGACGGGGCGCCACGCGCCTGGGCCGGGCTCGTCGGCCGCGGCCCCATCAGCGGCTTTTCGCGCTGCGCGAACGTTCGGTTCCGGGGAACTCACCGGGCGGCTCCAACTGTTGTGTGCAGTAGTTCCATCCATCCTGCCCCAGCCGCACCCGCGGCGGTGGCGGCGGGCGCCAGCACATCGTGCGGGTATGCCGTGCGGGCATTCCGTGCAGGCATACGAAGCGGCATAGGGTGGAGGCAGTGGAGGGCGTACGCCGCCGGCCCGGTGCAGGCGGCCCGACGAGCCGAGGAAACCGTGAGTGACACCCCATTCGGATTCGGCCCCCCGAAGGAGCCGGACGACGACGGCGAGGGCGACGACAAGGGCGCCCGCAAGGGGGACGGCGACCGGAGCGGCCGGGACCCGTTCGGCTTCGGGAGCGCCGGCAGCGACCCGCAGAACCCGTTCGCGGCCCTCTTCGGCTCCCTCGGGGGCCCGGGCGGCGCCATGGGCCCGCAGGACCTGGGCGCGGCCTTCCAGCAGCTCGGCCAGATGCTGAGCTACGAGGGCGGCCCGGTCAACTGGGACATGGCCAAGGACATCGCCCGGCAGACGGTCGCGCAGGGCGCGCCCGCGGGCGGCGGCCAGGCCGCGGGCTCCGGCGGCGAGTCGAAGGACGCCAGCGTCGTGGACTCCGAGCGCAAGGCGGTCGAGGAGTCCGTACGGCTGGCCGACCTGTGGCTGGACGAAGTGACCTCGCTGCCCTCCGGGTCCGGCGCCGCGCTGGCCTGGAGCCGGGCGGAGTGGGTCGAGGCGACGCTTCCGGTGTGGAAGGAGCTGGTCGACCCGGTCGCCGAGCGGGTCGGCGCCGCCATGGGCGGTGTGCTGCCGGAGGAGATGCAGGCCATGGCCGGCCCGCTCATCGGCATGATGCGCTCGATGGGCGGAGCGATGTTCGGTACCCAGATCGGGCACGCCGTGGGGGTGCTGGCCGGCGAGGTCGTCGGCTCCACCGACATCGGGCTGCCGCTGGGGCCGGCGGGCAAGGCGGCGCTGCTGCCGGTGAACATCAGGAAGTTCAGCGAGGGCCTGGGCGTACCGCTGGACGACGTCCGGCTGTACCTGGCGCTGCGTGAGGCGGCGCACCAGCGGCTCTTCGCCCACGTACCGTGGCTGCGCTCCCACCTCTTCGGTGCCGTCGAGGGCTATGCGCGCGGCATCAACGTGGACACGTCCAAGCTGGAGGACCTGGTCGGCCAGGTCGACATCGAGCGTCCCGAGCAGTTGCAGGAGGCGCTGCAGCAGGGCATGTTCCAGCCGGAGGACACCCCCGAGCAGAAGGCGGCGCTGGCCCGGCTGGAGACGGCCCTGGCGCTGGTCGAGGGCTGGGTGGACGCGGTCGTGCACGCCGCCGCGGAACCGCACCTGGACGCCCCCTCGCTGAACTCGCTGCGCGAGGCGCTGCGCCGCAGGCGCGCCACTGGCGGTCCCGCGGAGCAGACGTTCGCGACCCTCATCGGGCTGGAGCTGCGGCCACGGCGGCTGCGGGACGCCTCGCGGCTGTGGGCGTCGCTGGCGGACGCCCGCGGGGTCGACGGGCGGGACGCGCTGTGGGCGCACCCCGACATGCTGCCGACGGCGGGCGACCTGGACGACCCGGACGGGTTCGTGCACAGCGAGCAGGCGGACTTCTCGGAGCTGGAGAAGATGCTGGGCTCGGGCGGCGACGCCGGGTCCGGTGATGCCGGTGATGCCGGTGACGCTGGTGATGCCGGTGACGCGGGCGGCTCCGGTGGCTCCGGCAGCTCCGGCGGCGGCGAGGAGGACGGGCGGGACGGCGGCAAGGGCGACAGGGACACGTGACGCTGCGGAACGACGCCGAGCGCGTACTGAAGGAGTGGAGCGCGCCGGACGGCGGTCAGGACGCGCTCCGCGTCACGTACCTGGAACATCTGGCAGCTCACCCCGACGGGATGTACAAGCCGTGCGCGGCAGGGCATGTGACGGCCAGCGCTCTCATCGTCGACCTGGCGCGAGAGCGGGTGCTGCTGACCCTTCACCGCAAGCTGCAGCAGTGGCTGCAGACGGGCGGCCACTGCGAGCCGCAGGACGCCACGCTGGCCGCGGCGGCGCTGCGGGAGGCGGGCGAGGAGTCCGGCATGACGGGTCTCACGCTGCTGCCCGGCGGGCCTGTGGGCCTGGACCGGCACCACACACCGTGCGCCTGGCACCTCGACGTGCAGTACGCGGCGCTGGCCCCCGCGGGGGCGGTGCCGTCGATCAGCGAGGAGTCGCTGGATCTGCGCTGGTACGGGTACGACGAGGTGGCGGGCGTCGCGGACGCGTCCGTGGCGCGGCTGATGGATCGCACGCGGGCGCGGCTGGCCTGAGGGCCGGGGCCTGCGGCCCGAGGACGCGCGGAGGCCGGGCGCACCGGTGCCGGGGCGGTCACGCGGCCACGTGCGCGTGACCCGGCTGGCTAGTCGGTGCCGGGCTCCGGGCCGCCCGGCGCGGGGCGCGGGATGAACGGCAGGCTCTCGCCGGCGACCACGCCCTCCAGATAGCCGCGGGCCCGCTCGGTGCGGGGGTAGGCGCCGACGAGGTCCCAGAAGCGGGGGCCGTGGCCCGGCACGAGCAGGTGGGCAAGCTCGTGGATCAGCACGTAGTCGATGACGTACTCGGGCATGCCCTTCAGCCGGTGCGAGAGGCGGATCGTGCCCTCGGCGGGGGTGCAGGAGCCCCAGCGGGTGTTCTGGTTGGTGACCCAGCGCACGCTGCTGGGCCGGGCCCGGCCGTCGAGGTACTGCGCGGAGAGCCGCTGGGCCCGGTCGGCAAGCTCGGCGTCGCCCGGCATCCGCCGGTTCTCCTGGGCCTGGAGCTTGTCGAGCATGACTGTGACCCAGCGCTGCTCCTCCGCCTCGCTCATGCGGGCGGGGATCAGCACGACGGTGCGGTCGCCCTCGCGATATGCGGAAACGGTCCTGCGCCTGCGCGCGCTGCGTCTGACCTCGACCGCTCGCGACGGTTTCGGCCGTCCATGGCTGTGCTCTGGGTCAGCGGGCACGCCACGACGTTACCTGGTCAGGGAAGAGAAAGTCCCGGCCAGGAGCAGGTGTGCGACCCCACCGCAGGCGCCGCAGCCAATTCGTCATACTTTTTCCGTCACCTGTGGATAACTACTGATGCGCCGCGGCGGGAGCTGGCAAGGTGACGGAGGAACAAGGGGGGCACGATGCATCCGATGATCAAGCCTGCACTCCGGCGGAGCTGGCGCGGCAGGCACACCCTGCAGATGGGCGTGACCAGGGCACATGCGGTGTCGATCCATCCGGTGGACTCGGCGACGGGGTTGTTCCTGCGCCGGCTGGACGGCACGCGCGGGCTGGATTCGCTGCGCCGTGAGGCGCACAGGTTCGGTCTCTCACCCCGGTCGGTGGACATGCTGGTCGTCCGGTTGACGCGGGCCGGGCTGATCGACGAGGGACCGCCCCCGCCGACGGGCACCGTAACTCCCCGGGACGGCCACCCGACCTCCACGGACCTTCCACGCGGCGTCCACCGTTCCGCGCGCCCCGGTCCGCGGGAGGCGCCTGTCGCGCCACCGGCCGGCGGGCCGTCGATGCCCGGGGGCCGGCGGCACGGCGGGGCGATACCGGCCCGGCTGCGGGGCGACCAGGCTTCGCTGTCCGTCGTGCACCCCGAGCCCGGGGCCGCCGTGGAGCGGCTGCGGGCGCGGCGGGGGCTGCGGGTGGTGGTGCGCGGCGCCGGGCGGGTGGGTGCCTCGGTGGCGGCGCTGCTCTCCGCCGCGGGCATCGGCGAGGTGGAGGTCGTCGACGGCGGCTGCGTGGAGCCGTGGGACGTGGTGCCCGGCGGCGTGGGTGCCGGGGATGTCGGCCGGCGCAGGCGGGACGCGGCCCTGCGCGCCGTGCGCCGGGCCGGGCCGTGGCCGGCGGCGCGCGGCGGGCGCCCGGGCGGGCCGGTGGCGCTCGTGGTGCTGGCACCGCGGGACGGGCTGGCGGCGTACGCGCCGGATCCGGAGGTCGCCCGGCGCTGCCGCGACGCGGGCATTCCCCACGTGTACGCGGGAGTGCTGGAGGGCACGGGGGTGGTGGGTCCGCTCGTGCTGCCGGGTGGCTCGGCGTGTGCGGGCTGCCTCGCGGCGGCCCGGGCGGAGCGGGAGCCGGAGTGGCCGCGGATGCTCGCCCAGTGGCGGGCCGGAGGTGAGCGGGAGGGGGTCGCCGCGTGTGATGCGGCGTTGGCGACAATGGTGGCAGGGCTGACGGCCGCCCATGCGCTGACTTTTCTCGACGGGCGGCTGCCGGTCTGTACGGGGGCCCGGCTGGAGTTCGCACTGCCGGGCCTGGCCTGGGAGTTGACGAAGCTCGATCCACACCCGAGGTGCGGGTGCGGTGCGGCGGCAGCCGCTGACCGGGATACGGGAGTGGTCCATGTCTGACCTTCCACGCAAGGCGATCACACGTACGGCGAAGCTGGCCTCTCTCCCGGTGGGCTTCGCCGGGCGCGCCACCTGGGGGCTCGGCAAGCGGCTCGGCGGCCGGCCGGCGGAGCGGGTGGCCCGGGAGCTGCAGCAGCGCACCGCCGAGCAATTGTTCAAGACCCTGGGCGAGTTGAAGGGCGGGGCGATGAAGTTCGGGCAGGCCCTGTCCGTCTTCGAGTCCGCGCTGCCGGAGGAGATAGCGGGGCCGTATCGCGCGGCCCTGACCAAGCTGCAGGAGGCGGCGCCGCCGATGCCGGTGCGCACGGTGCACGGTGCGCTGGCGGAGCGGCTGGGGCCGGACTGGCGGGATCTCTTCCTGGAGTTCGAGGACACGCCCGCGGCGGCGGCGTCGATCGGGCAGGTGCACCGGGCGGTGTGGCACGACGGCCGCGCGGTGGCGGTCAAGGTGCAGTACCCGGGGGCAGGCAAGGCGTTGCTGTCCGACCTGACGCAGTTGGGCCGCTTCGCCCGGCTGTTGGGGCCGCTGGCGCCGGGGCTGGACATCAAGCCGCTGATCCAGGAGTTGCGGGACCGGGTCTCGGAGGAGCTGGACTACGGGCTGGAGGCCCGGTCCCAGCGCGCGTACGCGCAGGAGTTCGCGGACGACCCGGATGTGCTGGTGCCGGACGTGGTGCACCAGGCGGACCAGGTGCTGGTCACCGAGTGGCTGGACGGCGTGCCGGTCTCGGAGCTGATAGCGGACGGCTCACGGGCGGAGCGGGACCGGGTGGGCCAGTTGCTGGCACGGTTCCTCTTCGCCGGCACGGCACGCACGGGGCTGCTGCACGCCGATCCGCACCCGGGCAACTTCCGGCTGGTGAAGGAGGGCGAGCCGGAGGAGTGGCGGCTCGGGGTGATGGACTTCGGCACGGTGGACCGGCTGCCGGGCGGGCTGCCGGAGGAGATAGGCACCGCGCTCGGGATGACGCTCGACGGCCAGGCGGACGACGTGTACGAGCTGCTGCGCGAGCAGGGGTTCGTGAAACCTGACGTCGAGCTGGACCCGGAGGCGGTGATCGACTACCTGCTGCCGATCATCGAGCCGGCGGCCGTGGCGGAGTTCGCGTTCAGCCGGGAGTGGATGCGCACGCAGGCGGCCCGGATCGCCGATCCCCGCAACCCCGCACACCAGTTGGGCCGGCAGCTCAACCTGCCGCCGTCGTATCTGCTCATCCACCGGGTGACGCTCAGCACCATCGGGGTGCTCTGCCAGCTCGGCGCGCAGGTGCGGATGCGGGAGGAGCTGACGGAGTGGCTGCCGGGCTTCGCCGAGTACGCCGAAGGGGGCCGTCCGGAGGACGACCCCCACGAGGGTTCGGCGACGGAGGATCCGGCGACGGCGAGCGCCTGACCGGGACGGCCCGGAGCCGCTACTGCATGACGGCCATCGCCAGCGCGCGCCGGGCGCGCATCTGCGCGCGCTCGGCCCGTCGCTGCATCCGCCGGGCAGCAAGCAGGCGCAGGGCCCTGCGTTCCTGCTCGGCGGCCTCCACTCGGTCCCGATACTGGGCCCGGGCAAGGGCTTCTGGCATGAGTTGCATCTGAAGGTTCCTGTTCTGGCGCTCGTCGTAGGCGCCTGCTTCGTGACGTGCTGCGGGGTAGTCGGTGGACGGGTTCATCGTCGTTTCCTGCTCTGCCGGTGCGTGCGCGCGTGGACGGTCGATCGTGCCGTGGGCGTTCATGCCACGACCGGGTTCTTCCGCGGACGCCCACGCGGCCGCTTGCGCGGCACGACCACACCCTGGACGAACAGCTCGCCGCCCCAGACCCCCCAGGGCTCGCGGCGCTCCTTGGCACCCGCGAGGCACGCCTCACGGACGGGGCAGGTCTGGCAGAGGGACTTGGCGTACTCGACGTCCGCCGGAGTCTCCGCGAAGAACACCTCGGGGTCGTAGCTCCGGCAGGGCACGAGGTCGCCGAGCGCGTCGATGCGCTCGTCGAGCTCGGTGAGAGCGGTCAGCTGAGTCAAAGGGACCTCCAGGTCGGTGGTGCCGGGCACGGGGTCGGGCGTGGGCCTGTGCGGGGTGTGCACGGGGAGGGACACGTTTCCGTCCTTGCTCGTCGTGTTGATCAACTTCTGCGTTGGGCAAATCAAAAGGGCCGCGGATCCCGGTTCGGGTTCCGCGGCCCTGGAAGGTGCCGTCTCGATCGATGCGATCAAGATGGTTCTTTCCAGGGATCAGGCCCGCGGAAGGCCCGCATGTGCTGCGTCGTGGCCGCAATGCCGCCTGCGAAGGCGCCATTGGCCCACACCTGCTGGAGGTCGGCACCCGCTGCCGCCGCCGCATAGGCCGGAGCCTGCGCCGCTGCTACCAGGAGTGCCTTGGTCGGTCGCTCGTCACGGATGCCAGCCCCCAGACCGCCACGGACACCGGACACACCGGTGGCGGGGACCCGGAGCTTGGAGACCGCGAGCAGGCAGGAGGAGACGACCTCGCGACCGGCGGCAGCACGAGCTTCAAGTTTCGTGTTGCTGATCATGGGTTTCTCCTCCTCTCTGTCTCGTCGGACCGGCGGACCGGTCCAAGGTCTCCTAGTACAACACGGAATCACCGGCTCCGTGAAGAGCTGTTCTTCCGTGCCGGAAGGCTATGAGGCTACTCCCGGCGATCGCAAACCATTTTTCGGGGAATTTTTTCCGGACCCCGTCACGGCTCCCCGGCGGGCTCGCCGGACGGCTCGCGGCCCGCGCACAGATCCAGGACATCGGTGCCATATCGGTCGAGCTTGCGCTTGCCCACGCCCGAAATGACCGACAGTTCCCGCTCGTTGTCGGGCACGGCCTCGGCGATGGCGATCAGGGTCTTGTCGGTGAAGACGCAGTACGCCGGCTGTCCCAGTTGCCGAGCCTGGTCCGCGCGCCAGTCGCGCAGCCGCTCGTACAGCCCCTCGTCCATGTCCGACGGGCAGTCCTCGCACCGCATCAGTTTGATCTCGCCGGCGTCCGTGAGCGTCCGCCCGCAGACCCGGCAGCGCACCGGCCCGCGCCGCCGGCGCCGGTCGGCCGCGCTCCGCTGGGCACCACCGCGCTCCACGCCGCCCTGCGCCAGGACCGCGGCGCCGCCCGGCCGCCCGGAGCCCGGCCGCAGCCCGGTCAGAAAGCGGCTCGGCCGCCGCGAGGCCCGCCCGCCCGGCGAGCGGGACAGCGCCCAGGACAGCGACAGGTGCACCCGGGCCCGGGTGATGCCGACGTAGAGCAGCCGGCGCTCCTCCTCGATCTGCTCGGGCGTCTTGGCGTACGTGATCGGCAGCATGCCCTCCGTGAGCCCCACCAGGAACACCGCGTCCCACTCCAGGCCCTTCGCAGCGTGCAGGGAGGCGAGCGTCACACCCTCGGCCGTCGGCGCGTGCTGCGCCGCGGCGCGCTCGGCCAGTTCGCCGACCAGATCCCGCAGCGTCGCCCCGGGCCTGGCCCGGCCGAAGTCCTCGGCCAGCCGCACCAGCGCCGCCAGCGACTCCCAGCGGTCCCGGACCGTGCCCGAGCCCGCCGGCGGCTCTGCCGACCAGCCCAGCACGGCACGGACCTGCGCGGCCAGGTCACCGTCCCGGCCGGCCTCGTCCAGCATCGCGTCGTTCTTGCCCCCCACGGCCGCGCCGCGCAGCTTGACCCCGGCCTCGCGCACCTCGGGCCGCTCGAAGAACCGCTCGGCGCCACGCATCTGGTACGGCACGGAGCGGTCGGCGAGCGCCTGCTCGTAGACCTCCGACTGGGCGTTGATCCGGTAGAGCACGGCGATGGAGCTGGGCGCCACGCCCGCGTCGATGAGCCGGCGGACGTGCCGGGCGGTGCCCTCGGCCTCGGCGGGCTCGTCCGCGTACTCCGCGAAGGCCGGCTCCGGGCCCCCCTCGCGCTGCGCCACCAGCTCCAGCCGGGCGGCGGCGGCCCGGCCGGTGGCCTGGGCGAGCACGCCGTTGGCCAGGTGGACGACCTGGGGGGTGGAGCGGTAGTCGCGGACGAGCTTGACGACCGTGGCGTCCGGGTGCCGGGTGCGGAAGTCCAGCAGGTGGTCGGGGGTGGCGCCCGTGAAGGAGTAGATCGTCTGGCTGGCGTCGCCGACGACGCACAGGCTGTCCCGGCCGCCGAGCCACAGCTCCAGCAGCCGCTGCTGCAGCGGGCTGACGTCCTGGTACTCGTCGACGACGAAGTGCTGATACTGCCGCTGCACCTGCTCGGCGATGTCCGGCCGGTCCTGGAGCACCCCCACGGTGAGCAGCAGCACGTCCTCGAAGTCGATGACGCCGCGGTCGCGCTTCAACTGCTCGTATCCCCGGTAGATGCCGGTGATCTCCGCCGGGTCGCGCGGGGCGTCGCGGCCGGCCTTGGCGACTGCCGCGGCGTAGTCCTCGGGGGCGGTCTGCGTGACCTTCGCCCACTCCAGCTCGCCGGTGACGTCCCGCAGCTCATTGCGGTCGAGCCGGACGCGGGCGCGCGCCGCCGCCTCCGCGACGAGCTGGACCTTGCGCTCCAGCAGCCGCGGCAGCTCACCGCCGACGGCCCGCGGCCAGAAGTACTGCAACTGCCGCAGCGCGGCGGAGTGGAACGTCCGCGCCTGCACGCCCGGGGCGCCGAGCTGGCGCAGCCGGCCGCGCATCTCGCCGGCCGCCCGGTTCGTGAACGTCACGGCCAGCACGCTCGCCGGCTGCAGCACGCCGGCCCGCACGCCGTACGCGATGCGGTGGGTGATCGCGCGCGTCTTGCCCGTGCCCGCGCCGGCCAGCACGCACACCGGGCCCCGCAGCGCCGTCGCCACCTCGCGCTGCTCCGGGTCGAGCCCCGCCAGCACCGCGTCCGCCGAGTCCGGGACGGCGGGGAACTCCGTGGACCCCGTGAGCCGGGTGGGCTGGGTGGACTGGGTGGACTGGGTGTAATCCGAGGACAGGGAGGGCTGCGAGGACGGCGGGGGCTGCGGTGCTGCTGTCACCCCGCCATGCTGCCAGGTCTGCCGGGACCGGTGTGCCGGTTGTCCACAGGCCCGCGTGAGCGGTCCGGTTATCCACAGACGGCCGGGCGTGGCTACGGGAATGGCCGCGTCCCCGGTTACGTTCAACCTCCGGAACAGACCCGGCCGACCCCCCGAAGGAGCGCAGCGACATGGCGGGCACCGTCACGATGTACAGCACCACCTGGTGCGGCTACTGCCGTCGGCTCAAGAGCCAGATGGACCGCGAGGGCATCCCGTTCAACGAGATCAACATCGAGCAGGACCCGGAGTCCGCCGCCTACGTCGAGAGCGTGAACAACGGCAACCAGCTCGTGCCCACCGTCGTCGTGGTGCCGAAGCAGGGCGGCGAGTCCGTCGCCATGCCCAACCCCTCCCTGGCCCAGGTCAAGGCCGCCCTCGGCGCCTGACCGCAGCCGCGGGCACCAGCACCGCCGCCGGCCCTCGGCCGGCGGCGACGGTGCGGCGGGGGCACCGCGGCGGCCGTCAGCCCGCCCGCCGCGGCAGGTCCGAGCCGTACCACAGCTCGATCAGCCGCCCCGCGATCGAGATCCCGTACGGCGGCAGCACCTCGCCCGTCTCGTACGCCTTCCGCAGCTCGTCGCGCGAGAACCAGCGCGCCTCGTGCAACTCCTCGCCGTCCACCTGGATCTCGGCGCCTTCGGCGTCCGCCGCGCGCGCGAGGAAGCCCACCATCAGGCTCGACGGGAACGGCCACGGCTGGCTGGCCACGTACTCCACGTCGCCGACCACCACCCCCGCCTCCTCGAAGACCTCCCGGCGCACCGCGTGCTCCAGTGACTCACCGGGCTCGACGAAGCCCGCGAGCGTCGAGAAGCGCCCCTCCGGCCAGTGCACCTGGCGGCCCAGCAGGATCCGGTCCTCCGGGTCGGTCACGGCCATGATCACGGCGGGGTCGGTCCGCGGATAGTGCTCCGCGCCGCACGCCGGGCAGCGGCGGATGTGGCCCGCGGCGGCGATGACCGTACGCTCGCCGCAGCGCGAGCAGAAGCGGTGCAGCCGCTGCCAGTTCTCCAGCGCGACGGCGTGCACCATCAGCCCGGCGTCCTGCTCCGACAGCAGCAGCCCCGCCTCGCGCAGCCCCGCGGGGCGTGCGGTGTCGTCCATGCGGCCGGGCAGCGAGTCCTTCTGCAGCGCGAAGTAGCGCACGCCGGCGGAGTCGGTGCCGAGGAAGTAGCGGTGCTGCTCGGTCGGCGGCGCCTCGAAGGCGGGCGTCGTCACCAGCTCGGTGCCGCCGTCGGCGGTGTCGTCGATGAGCACCTGGCCCTCGCAGACCACGAAGACGCGGGTCGTCGGATGGCTCCAGGCCGCCGCCAGCCACGCCTCGTCGATGCGGTGGTGGGCGGCGCGGTCGACGCCGGTGTCCGCCGTGAAGGAGACCGGCCGAGAGGCCGTCCGTTCGATGCCCGTGGTCACTGCTGCTCCCCTTCCGCCGCGCCGCCTTCGGCCCCCACGCGCTCTCCCGGCAGGCACACCGAAGGGTCGGCGACGCTGCCGGGGGTGGTGCTCATGCCCCCGAGCCTAATCCGTCCGGCCGGCCAGCAGGGCCTCAAGCTCCGCTCTGCCCGGCAATGTGGCGGGACGCACGATCTCCCCGGTGCGTACGTACAGGAACGCGGCGGTGACGCCGGCCAGCGGCAGCCGCTCCTGCTCGGCCCAGGCGAGGCGGTAGACGGCGAGCTGGAGGGGGTCGGCGCTGCCGCTGCGGCCGGTCTTCCAGTCGACGATCTCGTAGCCGCCGCCGGGCTCGCGGTACACGGCGTCGATTCGCCCGCGGATGAGGCGGCCGGCGAGGCTGAGCTGGAAGGGGGCTTCCAGGCGGTACGGGGTGCGCTGGGCGTACGGGGACCGCTCGAACGCCTCCTTCAGGGCGGCCAGCTCGCGCTCGTCGGCGATCTCCGGCGCGTCCTCTTCGCCGCCGGGCAGCTCGTCGGGGCCGAGCATGGGCAGCGGCAGCGCCTCGAACCGCGACTCCACCCAGGCGTGGAACCGCGTCCCGCGCCGCGCGGCGGGCATCGGCGGGCGCGGCATCGGCCGGGCCAGCTCCCGCGTGAACTCCTCGGCGTCGGCGGCGAGCCTGATCAGCTGCGAGGCGGTGAGGGAGGCGGGCAGGGCGACGTCCCGGACGGGCCGCCGGGCGGCGAGCAGCTCGGCTTCGAGGGCGTCGATGTCCCGGTCCCAGGACTCGACGACCCGCACGTCGGCGGGGCCGAGGGGGCGGGCCGGCGCGGGCTGCGGGCGGGCGTCACCGGAAGCGGCACCGGCGCCGGCGTGCCCGGTCGCAGCCGCGGGGGGCGGTACGTCACCGGGGCGTCCCGGCCGCGCGCCGTCCGGCGCCGCCGGGGCGGCGGGTACGCCGGCCGCGGTTCCGGTGGCCGCCCAGGGCTCGGGCACGCCCGGCGCCTTCGGCGCGGGCACGGTTTCGCCGGACACGGATTCGCGCGGCGCGGACCCGCCAGGCGCGGGCCTACCGGACGCGGACCCACCGAGCACGGATCCGCCGGGCGCAGACCCGCCGGACGCCGGGTCGCGCGGCGCTGGCCCGCCGGGCGCGAGCTCACCGGGCGCGGACCCGCCAGGCGCGGGCGGCTCGCCGCCGGCCGTTGGCCCGGCGCCTGCGCCCGCCGCCGCCGCCCGGCGCGCCAGCGCCGACTCCACCGCCGCTGCCGCCGCGCGGCGGCGGGCCGTCGCCGCCGGGTCCAGCGGGAGCGGCCAGGCGCGTTCCGCCTCGTGCTCCGCCAGGGCCGGGTTCCGGGCGTCCTTGGGGGGTTCCGTGGCCCATGTCTCGACCTCGCCGCCGCCGCGCTCGCAGTGCTCCCGCAGCGCGTGCAGGAACGCCGACGGGCCCCGCGCCTCCTTCTGCGTCGCGCCCCACCAGTGCCCCGAGCCCAGCAGCAGCGACCGGGGGCGCGTCACCGTGACGTACCCGAGGCGCAGCTCCTCCGTCTCCTGGTGCTCCCGCATCGCCGCCCTGAAGTCCTTCAGCCCCCGCGCCGTCCACTCCGCCACGTCCGGCAGCGTCGCCGCGTCGCCCCGCAGCGCGTGCGGCAGCACCTTGCCCTGCGTGACCCACGACTCCCGCGGCTGCCGGCTCGGGAAGTGCTTCTCCACCAGCCCCGGCACCACCACGACGTCCCACTCCAGGCCCTTGGCCTTGTGCGCCGTGAGCACCTTGACCGTGTCCCGCCCGTCGCCCGGCAGCGAGCTGTCGAGCCCCTTCTCGTACTGCGCCGCGGTCCGCAGGAAGCCCAGGAACCCCAGCAGCGTCGCCTCGCCGTCGAGCGCGGCGGACGACGCGTAGCCGGCGGCGACGTCGAGGAAGCGCGCCAGCGTCTCGCGCCGCCGCGCCGCCAGCGCGTGCGGCGACGCGGACAGCTCGACCTCCAGTCCCGTGACCGCCAGCACCCGGTGCAGCACGTCCATCAGCGGGTCCGCCAGCGACCGCCGCAGGTCCCGCAGCTCCGTCGCCAGCCGGGCGAACCGCTGCCGCGCCGCCGCGCCGAACGGCAGCCCGTCGTCGGGCTGCCGAGCCTCAAGAAACGTGTCCAGCGCGTCCGCCAGCGACGCCACCTCCGCCGGGTCGACGCCCTCGACGGCCTGCGCCAGCCGCTCGTCGGCGTCCGGCTCGCCGTCCGTACGGGCCGTGGCCACCAGCAGGCGCGCGCGCCGGCCCAGCAGCGCCAGGTCGCGGGCGCCGATGCGCCACCGCGGGCCGGTCAGCAGGCGTACGAGCGCGGCGTTGGCGGCCGGGTCCTGCAGCACCTCGCACATCGCCACCAGGTCGGCGACCTCCGGCAGGTCCAGCAGCCCGGCAAGACCCACGACCTCCACGGGTACGTCCCGGGCGACCAGCGCCGCCTGGATGTCGCCGAAGTCGCCCGCGGTGCGGCACAGTACGGCGATCTCGCCGGGGGCCGTGCCCGTACGCACCAGATGCGCCACCGAGTCCGCCAGCCAGTCAAGCTCCGCCGCATGCGTCGGCAGCAGCGCGCAGCGCACCGTGCCGTGCCGTTCCGCACCGGCGGCGGGGCGCAGCGCCTCGACGCCGACGTGGCGGGCGCGCAGGGGGGCGGCCAGCCCGTTGGCGAGTGCGAGGAGGCGCCCGCCGCTGCGCCGGTTCTCGCCGAGCGCCTGGCGGCGTGCGGGGGTGCCGTCGGCGTTCGGGAAGTGGGCGGGGAAGTCGTCGAGGTTGGCGACGGACGCGCCGCGCCAGCCGTAGATCGCCTGGCAGGGGTCGCCGACGGCGGTCACCGCGTGCCCCGTGCCGCCGCCCGAACCGCCAGAACCACCCGAACCGCGCGAACCGCGCGAACCGCCGGCACCGCCGAACAGCGCGGCGAGCAGCCGCCGCTGGGCGACGGACGTGTCCTGGTACTCGTCGAGCAGCACCACCCGGCACTCCTCGCGCAGCAGCCGGCCCACAGCCGGGTGGTTCTCGGCGAGCAGCGCGGAGTGGGCGATCTGGTCGCCGAAGTCGAGCAGATCGCGGCGCCGCTTCTCGCGCCGGTAGGCCCGTACCAGGCCCAGCAGCTCCAGCCGGGCCTGCGCGGCCCTGGGAGCCTTGCGCAACTCGTCGTTGGTGAGCCGGACCCGGTCCAGCTCCGCGAGCTGCGCGGCACCGAAGTCCGCGAGCGCGTCGGGCTCCACGAGGTGTTCTGCCAGCTCGGCGTCGAGCGCGAGGAGTTCGCCGACGAGCGCCGGGAGGGACTTCGTCAGGGCGGGGTACGGGCCGGGGGCGGTGCGCAGCACGTGGGCGGCGAGCTGGTAGCGGGTGGCGTCGGCGAGGAGGCGGGCGCCGGGTTCGAGGCCGATGCGCAGGCCGTGGTCCTTGAGGAGCTGGCCGGCGAAGGCGTGGTACGTGGAGATCCGCGGCTCGCCGGGCTCCGCGGAGCCGTCACCCGGCACCCCGTCCCCCGGCACCCCGTCGCCGTACGCCCCGGCGGGCCCGGCACCGCCCGCCGCGGCACCGTCACCCGGCATGACCCCCGCCTGCGCCAGCGCCCGGCGCACCCGCTCCGCCAGCTCCGCCGCCGCCTTGTTGGTGAACGTCAGCCCCAGCACCTGCTCCGGCGCCACCTGCCCGGTGCCCACCAGCCACACCACCCGGGCCGCCATCACCGTCGTCTTGCCGGATCCCGCCCCCGCCACGATGACCTGCGGGGCCGGCGGTGCGGTGATGCACGCCGTCTGCTCCGCGGTGAAGGGGATCCCGAGGAGCTCCTTGAGCTGGTCGGGGTGGGTGATACGGGCCGGCATTCCAGCGAGCGTAGCGGCGCCCGCCGACAACCGTGGTCGTGCGGCTGCCGGCGGGCGCAGGGGGCGGGGGGTGCGCTACGGGGCGTACGTGCCCGGCTGCGGCCCGGTGTGCGGAACCGCGGTTCAGCCGCCGAGTTCGTTGAGGTCCACCGCGTCGGACGGGGCGGTGACGTCCACCTTCTCGTTGAACTCCGAGAACTCCGCCGTGCCCGGCTCGTCCCCGCCCTCGATCTCCATCTTGAGGATGTACGGCTCGCCCTCAGTGGCGATGTGCACCGTCGTGGTCTCGCCGTCCTTCTTCGTGATCAGCTCGATGGTCGGGGTGCCGCGCACCTCGCCCTCGTCGCCCTTCTCGGTGTTGTCGTTCTTGTCGCCCTTGTCCTCGTTCAGACCCTTGAGGATCTCGTCGAGGTCGCAGAAGGACGCGAAGTCGTCCTGCCCGGTCCCCGCCTTCACCCACTTGTCGCCCACCACCGACGCGATGAGCTGCGCCTGCTCCGGGCTGCCGGCGTTCTGCTCCCAGAACTGCGTGTCCGGCTTCATGTACGACGTGCCGTCGACGCGCATGACCTCCGCGTTGGCACCGTCCAGGCCGATGCTGCCCTTGCACTCGCCGCTCTTGGTCAGCGCCAGGTTCATGGACGTCTTCTGGGCACCGCTCTGCTCGAAGTCCATGGTCATCGACTTGGCGGACTGCATCGCCGCCACCGTCTCGTCCTGGATCTCCGTGGCCGACTTGCTCGCGAGGCCGTCGTCCTCGCTGCCGCACGCCGACAGGACCGTCACGCTCAGGGCCGAAACCAGAACCCCCGCCACCACGCTCTTCCGCACAGTCAATCCTTACTTTCTGTTTACGCCTGAACGATTGGTCATACGACCACATACAAGGCCGCGGTGTCACACCGGGTCTCACCCTGTGGTTTCACTCGACGACGTGCCGCCCCTCCGGGCGGGCGCTGCACGAGCTGCGGAAAGCGCACTGCGCGCAGTGGTCGCCCGGCGTCGGCCCGAAGCGCTCGTCGAGCACCCGGGCGGCGGCAGTCGCCAGCAGCCGGGGGACCCAGTCGCCCTCCGGCGGCGGCTGCTGCTGCACCTTCGGCAGCGCGTCGCCGCCCTCCCGGACGGGCGCCCCGATCCGCAGGTGGACCAGCTCGGCACCGCCCGGGACGGTGCGCTCCGCGCCGGCCGCGCCCTCGGCGACGGCGGCCTGGTACACGGCGAGTTGGGCGTGCTCGGCGACCTCGGGGCCGGTCGGCCGGGACTTGCCGGTCTTGAAGTCGACGACGTACGCGCGGCCCTCCGCGTCCTCCTCGACCCGGTCCATGGTGCCCTTGACCTGCACCTCGTAGGTACCGGCCTTCAGCGTGACGTCGAAGTCCCGCTCGCTGGCCACCGGCCGGCGGCCCCGCTCCAGCACGTGCCAGCGCAGAAAGCGCTCCAGGGCGGCGCGGGCGTTCTCCTTCTCCTGCGCGGACTTCCACGGGGCGTCGAAGGCGAGGCCGTCCCACACGCCGTCGAGGCGCTCCATGAGCGCATCCAGGTCGGCGGGGGTACGGCCCGAGGCGACCTCGTCGGCGAGGGCGTGGACGACGAGGCCGAAGCCCTGGGCGACGGAGGCCGGTTCGCCGGCGCGTACCTCGCGGCCGAGGAACCACTGCAGCGCGCAGGTGTCCACCAGCAGCCCCACGGCGCTGCCGCTGAGCGCGACGGGCTGGGCGGGGTCGCGCAGCGGCACCGCGTTCTCGGTCGGCTCGTCCAGGCCCCACCAGCGGTCCGGATGCGCGGCGGGCACCAGCGGCCGGCCGTCGTCCGCCGGCGCCGCCAGCCGGGCCAGCCGCTCGGCGGCGGCGGCACGCAGCGCGTCGGACGCCTCGGGGTCGACGGTCGTCGCGCGCAGCTCGGCGACCATCGCGGCGACGGAGAGCGGACGGCGGGGGCGGCCGGTGACGTCCTTGGGTTCGACGCCCAGTTCGGCGAGGAACCGCGACGGCTGGTCGCCGTCCTCCGCCGGCGCCTTCACGGCGGTGACGACGAGCCGTTCGCGGGCGCGGGTGGCGGCGACGTAGAACAGCCGCCGCTCCTCGGCGAGGAGCGCGCCGGGCGGCAGCGGCTCGGCGAGGCCGTCGCGGCCGATGCGGTCCGCCTCCAGCAGGGAGCCGCGGCGGCGCAGGTCGGGCCAGAGGCCCTCCTGGACCTGGGCGACGACGACGAGCCGCCACTGCAGGCCCTTGGCGCGGTGCGCGGTCATCAGGCGTACGGCGTCGGGGCCCGCGGAATCGTCGGCGCGGCGGGTGAGGACGTCGGCGGCGATGTCCTGGGCCTGGAGCTCTTCGAGGAAGTTGAGGGCGCCGCGGCCACCGGTGCGGTCCTCGGCGCGGGCGGCGGTCTCGAAGAGGGCGCAGACGGCGTCGAGATCGCGGTCGGCGTTGCGCCCCGCGGGGCCGCCGCGGGCGGCGGCGCGCTGCAGCCTGCCGGGCCAGGGGGTGCCGTCCCACAGCTCCCACAGGGCGGCTTCCGCGGTGCCGCCGCGGGTGAGGAGGTCGCGGGCGCGGCGGAGGAGGAGGCCGAGGCGGTGGGCGCCGGCGGCGTACGCGCGGTCGTGGACGACGAGGCGCGAGGGCTCGGCGAGGGCCTCTGCGAGGAGCACGTCGGAGGGCCGCGGTACGGACCGCCCGGCGGCCCGCTCCTCCTCGCGGAGCGCGCGCCCGAGGCGCCGCAGGTCGGCGGCGTCCATGCCGCCGAGGGGGGAGGAGAGGAGGGAGATGGCGACGTCGGGGGGGATCCAGGGGGCGGGTTCTGTGTGCGACGCGCTGGCGGGTGCGGAGTCGCGGTGCGTCGTGCCGCCGGGTGCCGAGTCGCCGTGGCGCGTGGTGGGGTTCGTCCCCCCGTCGGGTGGCGCGTCATCCGCCGCGCCGGTCGGCGGCGCCTTCGGCGCCGGGTCTCCCACCCGCCCACCCGTTACCGGCATCCGCCCCACCGCCGAACCGGCACCGGGCACCACGCCGTCCGCGGCGCCGGCTTCCCCGGGGCCCGTCCCTCGGCCCTCCTGCCCCGCCGCGGGCAGGTCCGCGGCGGACGCCGCCACCCTCAGGGCCGTCAGCAGCGGCTGCACCGCCGGCTCGTGGCGCAGGGGCAGGTCGTCGCCCGCTATGTGCAGCGGCACTCCCGCCGACGTCAGGGCGCGGCGGACCGACGGGATCGTGCGGGCGCCCGCGCGGACCAGGACCGCCATCTCGCCCCAGGGGACGCCGTCTTCGAGGTGCGCCCGGCGCAGGATGTCCGCGATGTTGTCCAGTTCGCCGCTCGCGGTCGGGTACGTGTACGCCTCCACCCGCCCCCCGTCGCGCACCGGCACCAGCCCCCGGTGCGCCCGTACCGCCGCCGACGGCAGCCGCGGCAGCGGCATCCGGCGGGTGAGCAGCCGCGTCGCCGCCAGCAGCAGCGCGCCCGAGCGCCGCGACGTGCCCAGCACCGCGACCGGCGCCGGGCTGCCGTCCCGCCGCGGGAAGACCTCCGGGAACGTCAGGATCCCCCCGACGTCCGCCCCCCGGAACGCGTAGATCGACTGGTCCGGGTCGCCGAAGGCGACCAGCGTCCGGCCGCCGCCCGCCAGCGCCCGCAGCAGCCGCACCTGCGCCGCGTCCGTGTCCTGGTACTCGTCGACGAACACCGCGTCGTACCGCCCCGCCAGCTCCCCCGCCACCCGCTCCGTCTCGGCCAGCAGCACCGCCCGGTGCACCAGCTCCGCGTAGTCGAGCACCCCCTGCATGTCGAGCACGTCCAGGTACTCCGCCAGGAACTCCCCCGCCGCCGCCCAGTCCGGCCGCCCCGCCGCCGCCGCGAACCCCTCCAGCGCCGCCGCCCCCAGACCCAGCTCCCGGCTGCGCGCCAGCACCGCCCGTACCTCGTCGGCGAACCCGCGCGTCGTCAGGCAGGCCCGCAGCTCGGCCGGCCAGGACACCCGCGCCCGCGCGCCGTCCTCGTCGTGGCCGGCGAGCAGCTCCCGTACGACGACGTCCTGTTCCGGCCCGGACAGCAGCCGCAGCGGCTCGACGAACATCTCGGCGTCCTGGTGAGCCCGCACCAGCGCGTAGCAGTACGAGTGGAACGTGCTCGCCTGCGGCGCCGGCGCGCCGTCCAGCCGGGCCGCCATCCGGTCCCGCAGCTCCACCGCCGCCTTACGGCTGAACGTCAGCACGAGGATCCGCTCGGGGTCCGCCCCGCGCCTGATCCGCTCGGTGACGGCTTCCACCAGCGTCGTGGTCTTGCCCGTCCCCGGCCCGGCGAGCACGAGCAGCGGTCCGTCCCCGTGCTGAACCACCGCGCGCTGCGCTGCGTCCGGCACAGGGGGGACCGGCCGCACGGGCGGGGTACGGACGAGCCGGTATGCCGGAGAGGAGACGGACAAAGTGCTCACATGTTTCGCCGGGGTGGGAGATCGGGCGGCCGGGAGGGGTCGGGGGTCAGGTGCCGGTTGCCGAACCGTACTCCGTACGGGCGGCGGCCCGGGCCGTTTGGCACCCGGTGCCGGAAGCTGTCAGATATGACCCTCGACACCGTCACCGCTGCCGTCCCAGCGGGCCCGGCGGATGTCGATGCGCTGCTCACCCGTGGTGGTGGCACGCAGCGGCGTGCCCTCCACGCGGTACTGCTCCAGGGCCTCGCGCTCGTGTCCCGGCAGCAGCCGGCCGTCCGCGCGCACCACGCGCCACCAGGGCACGGCGCCCCCGTAGAGCGCCATCACCCGGCCCACCTGGCGCGGCCCGCCGCGGGCTATGAACTCCGCCACATCCCCGTACGTCATCACGCGGCCCGGCGGGATGCCCTCTGCCGTGCAGAGCACCCGGTCCGCATACTCGTCCAGAAGAACCGCGTCCGAGCCCGGAGGGCCGGCGGCCGGCGTCGCGTCGTCCATCCGCCCCATCCTGCCGCAGACCGCCGACAGTCCGGCGCGGCGGCTGTCAGCGGGCGTACCGCTGTAAAGCCCACCCGGATGCGACCATCAAGGACATGCTCGTGCCACCATCGTGCGGGCGGTGACTGGTGATACGAGACGAAGACGGGACAACCCAGGGCATGCGGCGCGAGTCCGCGGGCGAGCCTCCGCCGGCAGAGCCGGCCACGGAGGCACAGAACCCTGCCCGCCGGGACCGCGACGAGGAGGGTGAGGACACCCGCGGCCTCTACGACACCCCCCGCCCGCACTCCCCCGCCACCGGCCGCCACGACTCCCGCCGCCGCGCCGCACCCGGCCCGGTCGAGGGCGACGACCCCCTCCTGCCCGCCCGCGTGCACCGCCCCTCCGACCTCATGCGGCTGCTCCTCGGCCTCCTCGGCATCGCCGCCGTCCTCGGCCTCGCCACCGTCGCGCACGCCACCACCGAGGGCCTGGAGGAGGACATCACCAAGGGCGCCGAGTACACGCCCTCGTTCGTCGTCACCCTCGGCGGCCTGACCTCCAGCATCGCCGTCCTCATCGTCCCGGTCGCCTTCGCCGTCGAACGCCTCGTCAAACGCGACGGCCTGCGCATCGCCGACGGCGTGCTCGCCGCGGTGCTCGCGCACGGCGCCGGGCTCGCCGTCTCGCTCTGGGTCTCCGAGGCCGCCCCCGGCTCCGTGCAGGGGGCGCTGACGCAGATCGCCCGCGACGGGGAGCGCACCGACCCCGTACACGGGTATCTCGCCCCCGTCATCGCGTACATGACCGCCGTCGGCATGGCCCGGCACGCGCGCTGGCGCGTGCTGATGTGGACGGTCCTGGTGCTCGACGGCCTCGCGGTGCTCGTCGGCGGGTACACCACCCCGTTCGCGATCCTGCTCACCGTCCTCATCGGCTGGACCGTCGCCTACGGCACGATGTACGCGGTCGGCTCCCCCAACGTCCGCCCCACCGGGCGCAACCTCCTCGCCGGCCTGCGCCGGGTCGGCTTCCGCCCGGTCAGCGCGCTGGTGCCGGAGGAGCAGCCGGACCTGGAGGGCGACGGCCGCGGGCGGCGGTTCGTCGTCACACTGGAGGACGGCCCGCCGCTGGACGTCACCGTCGTCGACCGCGAGCAGCAGGCCCAGGGCTTCTTCTACCGTGCCTGGCGCCGCCTGACCCTGCGCGGCGTCTACCAGCGGCGCAGCATGCAGTCGCTGCGGCAGGCACTGGAGCAGGAGGCGCTGCTGTCGTACGCGGCGATCGCCGCCGGCGCCAACGCCCCCAAACTCATCGCCACCTCCGACCTCGGCCCCGACGCGGTCATGCTCGTCTACGAGCACACCGGCGGCCGGCCGCTGGACACCGTCGCCGACGAGGCCCTCACCGACCGGCTGATGCGCGAGAGCTGGCGGCAGGTCGAGGCGCTCCAGTCGCGCCGTATCGCGCACCGCCGGCTCGACGGGAACGCCGTGCTGGTGACCCGCTCGGGCACGGTGATCCTCACCGACCTCAGCAACGGCGACATCGCCGCGGGCGACGTCGTGCTGCGCATGGACATCGCCCAGTTGCTCACCACCTTCGCGCTGCGCGTCGGCGCCGAACGGGCGGTCGTCGCGGCCGTGGACGTGCTGGGCCCGGACGCGGTCGCCGACGCCCTGCCGCTGCTGCAGCCGATCGCGCTGACCCGCGACACCCGCGCGGAGCTGCGCCGGCTCTCCCGCGAGCGGGCGGCGCGCGAGCGGGAGGCGGTCATCGAGGCATCGCGGGCGCGCAAGCAGCCGGCGGACGGGGACCGCAAGAGCAAGCGGGCCGCCAAGCAGGCCGAGAAGCGGGCGATCGAGGGCGCCCTCGACGAGGCCCGCGAGGAGGACGTGCTCACGCAGATCCGCCAGCACGTGCTGCTGATCCGGCCGCAGGCGCCGGTGGAGCCGGTGCGGATCGAGCGGATCAGGCCGCGGACGCTCGTCAGCATCATCGCGGGCGTCTTCGCCGCGTACTTCCTGCTGACGCAGCTCACCCACGTCCAGGTCGGCGACGTGCTGGCGCAGGCGAACTGGCGCTGGGCGGCGCTGGCCGCGCTCTTCTCCGCCGCCACCTACCTCGCCGCCGCGCTGTCGCTGCTGGGCTTCGTCCCCGAGCGGGTGCCGTACGGGCGCACGGTGCTGGCGCAGGTCGCCGCCTCGTTCGTCAAGCTGGTCGCCCCGGCGGCGGTCGGCGGGGTCGCGCTCAACACCCGCTTCCTGCAGAAGTCGGGCGTACGGCCCGGCCTGGCGGTGGCCAGCGTCGGCGCCTCGCAGCTCTTCGGGCTCGGCAGCCACGTGCTGCTGCTGCTGACCTTCGGCTATCTGACGGGGACGGAGCGGACGCCGTCGCTGTCCCCGTCCCGTACGGTCATCGCCGGCCTGCTCGCGGCGGCGGTGCTGATCCTGATCATCACCGCCGTACCGTTCCTGCGCAAAGCGGTGTCGTCGCGGATCCGGTCGCTGTTCGCGGGCGTGGTGCCGCGCATGCTGGACGTGCTCCAGCGCCCGCAGAAGCTGGCGGCGGGCATCGGCGGCATGGTGCTGATGACGCTGTCGTTCGTGCTCTGCCTGGACTCCTCGGTACGGGCCTTCGGCGGCGACCTCAGCTTCGCGAGCGTCGCGGTCGTCTTCCTCGCCGGCAACGCGCTGGGGTCGGCGGCGCCGACGCCGGGCGGTGTGGGCGCGGTGGAGCTGGCGCTCACGGCGGGCCTGACGGCGGCGGGGATGCCGAGCGACACGGCGCTGTCGGCGGTGCTGCTGTTCCGGCTGCTGACATTCTGGATGCCGGTGCTGCCGGGGTGGCTGTCGTTCACGCACCTGACCCGCAAGGGCGCGCTGTAGCGGGTACGGGGAGCGCCGCGCAGCGGTCCCGCGCACCGGCCCCCGGCCGCTCACCCGTACGCTGCGTGCAGCGCGCGGCGGTCCGCGCACCGCCGGACGATGGCAGTCCGCCACCGCCAAGACCGGGGAGCCGCTGTGCGGGCCACCAGACTGACCACCGCCGTCACCGCTGTCACCGCGGCCCTGCTGGCCGCCCTGGCCGCGGGCGGCTGCGGCATCGCGTCGTCGTCCGAGCGCGCCGGCGACCGGGAGACCGGGGCGGTCGCCGCCGGCATCGACTGGGGGGCGTGCAAGGACCTCCCCGAACCCGCGCCGGGGGCGCCGGTCACCAAGGCCGACTGGCAGTGCGGCACGCTCGACGTACCGCTCGACTACGACAAGCCGGACGGGGAGAAGATCGGCATCGCGATGATCCGCTCCGCGGCCACCGGGCCGCGGGCCGAGCGCATCGGCTCGCTGCTCTTCAACTTCGGCGGCCCCGGCGGCTCCGGCATCGACACCCTCCCGGGCCTCGCCGGCCAGTACAAGACGCTGCACAAGCGCTACGACCTCGTCAGCTTCGACCCGCGCGGCGTGGGCCGCAGCGACGGTGTGCGCTGCTACGGCGACCGCGCGCTCGACGCGTACTTCGCCGCCGACAACACCCCCGACGACCGGGCGGAGGAGAAGGCGTACCTCGACCGGATCCACGACTTCGCCGCCGCCTGCGAGAAGAAGGCGGGCAGGATCCTGCCGTACGTCGGCACCGCGAACGCCGCCCGCGACATGGACCTCATGCGCGCCGCGCTCGGCGACGACAAGATGCACTACTTCGGCATCTCCTACGGCACGGAACTGGGCGCCGTCTACGCCCACCTCTTCCCCGAGCGGATCGGCCGGGCCGTGCTCGACAGCCCCGTGGACCCGACGCAGAACAGCGCGCAGCGCTCACTGGCGCAGGCGAAGGGCTTCCAGCGGGCGCTGGAGAACTACGCCGAGGACTGCGCGAAGCAGGGCGATCAGTGCCCCCTCGGCGACGGCTCAGGCGACACGCCCGCGGTCGCCACCGGCGACGTCGCGGACCTGCTGAACCGGCTCGACGGCAAGCCGGTCCCGGGCACCTCGGGCCGCGAGCTGACAGAGTCGCTGGCGACCGGGGGCATCGCGCAGTCCCTGTACTCCAAGGAGCTGTGGCCGCTGCTGACGCAGGGCCTCACGCAGGCGGAGGACGACGACGGCGCGACCCTGCTGCTCCTGGCCGACGCGCTCAACGGCCGCGAGCCCGACGGGCACTACAACACGCTCCAGTCGTCGTTCCTCGCGGTCAACTGCGCGGACACCAAGGACCGCTACTCCACGGCCGACATCCGCGAGCGGCTGCCGGAGTTCCGCAAGGCGTCGCCGGTCTTCGGCGACTTCATGGCCTGGGGCATGGCCTCGTGCGACGGCTGGCCGGTGACGGGCAAGCGCTCGACGCCGCAGGCGGACGCGGTGGGCGCCGACAAGATCCTGGTCGTCGGCACCACCGGCGACCCGGCGACGCCGTACGAGGGCACCCAGGGGATGGTCGACGCGCTCGGCGGCGACGTGGCGGTGAAGCTGACGCGCGTCGGCGAGGGGCACGGGGCGTACGGCAGCGGCAGCCGCTGCACGCAGGAGGCGGTCGACACCTACCTGCTCGACGGCCGCGCGCCGCGGAACGACACGACCTGCCGGAAGTAGTCACCGCTTTCCGCGCCCAGACGCGCGCGTGCCGCCGCCGGAATCGCTCCGGCGGCGGCACGCTGTGTTCCTGCGCCGTACGTCAGTAGACCGGCTTCTCCGGCTCGATCTGGTTCACCCAGCCGACCACGCCGCCGCCGACGTGGACCGCGTCCGCGAAGCCCGCCGACTTCAGCACCGCCAGGACTTCCGCGGACCGGACACCCGTCTTGCAGTGCAAGACGATCTTCTTGTCCTGCGGCAGCCCCTCCAGGGCGTTGCCCATCAGGAACTCGTCCTTCGGCACCAGCCGGGCGCCGGGGATCGAGACGATCTCGTACTCGTTGGGCTCCCGGACGTCGATGATGTCGATGTTCTCGCCGTCGTCGATCCACTCCTTGAGCTGCTTCGGAGTGATCGTGGAGCCGGCCGCGGCCTGCTGCGCCTCGTCGGAGACGACGCCGCAGAACGCCTCGTAGTCGATCAGCTCGGTGACGGTCGGGTTCTCGCCGCAGACCGCGCAGTCCGGGTCCTTGCGGACCTTGACCTGGCGGTACTGCATCTCCAGGGCGTCGTAGATCATCAGCCGGCCGACCAGCGGGTCGCCGATGCCGGCGAGCAGCTTGATGGCCTCGTTGACCTGGATCGAGCCGATCGACGCGCACAGCACGCCCAGCACGCCGCCCTCGGCGCAGCTCGGCACCATGCCGGGCGGCGGGGGCTCGGGGTACAGGCAGCGGTAGCACGGGCCGTGCTCGGCCCAGAAGACCGACGCCTGGCCGTCGAAGCGGTAGATGGAGCCCCACACGTACGGCTTGCCGAGGAGCACGCAGGCGTCGTTGACCAGGTAGCGGGTGGCGAAGTTGTCCGTGCCGTCGACGATCAGGTCGTACTGCGCGAACATCTCCATCACGTTCGAGGAGTCCAGCCGCTCCTGGTGGAGCTGCACCTTCACGTACGGGTTGATGCCCAGGACCGTGTCGCGGGCGGACTCGGCCTTGGACCGGCCGATGTCGGCCTGGCTGTGGATGACCTGGCGCTGCAGGTTCGACTCGTCGACCTCGTCGAACTCGACGATGCCGAGCGTGCCCACGCCCGCCGCGGCCAGGTACATCAGCGCCGGCGAGCCGAGACCGCCGGCGCCCACACAGAGGACCTTGGCGTTCTTCAGCCGCTTCTGGCCGGACATCCCGACGTCCGGGATGATCAGGTGGCGCGAGTACCTGCGGACCTCGTCGACGGAGAGCTCGGGGGCGGGCTCGACCAGCGGTGGCAGCGACACGGGGACTCCGTAAGCGTGTGAGAGCACAGTGGTTCTTCCGGTAACAGTGCCACGCTCCTCCTCATTCCGAGACACCCTGTCCGAGACGCGAGACGAGGTCGTCCCAGTAGCCGGGCAGGGCCTCCCAGCCGGGCCGGTCGGTGAAGAACACGGAGGCCGCGCCCTGCCAGCGGGCGACCCGCAGAGCCTCGTCGAGATGCGTCGGGGGTACGCCGTGGACCAGGTGGCAGAACCGCTCGGCGGGGTGCTCCGCGGTCCACTCGGCCACCTGCGACCAGCGGTAGTCCGCCCACGCGCCCGCGAAGGTGACGAGCTGGTCGGCGGCCTCGGCGTAGCCGGCGTACGGGTGCGTGCCGATGCCGAGGACGACGTGGGCGCGCGGGGCGAGCGCGTCGAGCGTCGTCGTGACGCGCCGCACCTCCGCTAGCTGTTCGCGGCC
Organism: Streptomyces sp. CNP082; assembly: GCF_059570535.1. Taxonomy (NCBI): domain Bacteria; kingdom Bacillati; phylum Actinomycetota; class Actinomycetes; order Kitasatosporales; family Streptomycetaceae; genus Streptomyces; species Streptomyces sp. CNP082. The sequence continues at coordinate 51,829 of NZ_JCANSZ010000016.1, read as the reverse complement.
GGCGGGGCAGCGGCCGAGGTAGAAGCCGTCGACGCGGTACCACTGAAGGAACCGGTGGGCGTCGCCGACCAGCGCGCCGAAGGGCCGCCGGCCGTGGCGCAGGTCGAGCCGGCCGAGGACGCGCACCCGCGCCGACTTCAGCCGGCCGGCGGCCTCCAGGCAGTGCGGGTCGGGCTGGGCGCCGGGCCCGCCGGCGACGTCGAGCACCGCCCAGTGGACGGCGCCGGCGGCGGCGGGCCGGGTCAGCTCGCCCCACTCGGCGGGGGCGACGAGGGGGTGGGCGTAGCCGGGGACGCCGAGGCCGAGGGGGGTCTCGGCCGGCTGCGGCGGGAGCCGCCACCGGCCCTCGGGCGCGGGCAGGGGCCCCGGCAGGTCACGCAGCACGGCGGCGCCACCGGCCGGTGCGCCGGCCCGGTCAGCTCTCAGATGCGGCATGCCGCCTCCATCCAGATATCCGCAAGGCTCTCCTCGATTCCGGTACGGGGCCGCCAGCCGAGGCGGTCCCGCGCCGTCCTGATGTCCGCCTGCTGCCAGGCGCCGCACCCGTCCGGATACGGATACGCCGCGGCGACCGCCGCCGGTTCCGTGCCGGGACCGCCGTTCGTGCTGTGGCCGGGGCCGTGCCCCGGTCCGTGCCCGGGTCCCGCGGCGTGCCCCACGTGGCCCATGCCGCCTCCCATCCCGTGCCCCGGGCCGTGGCCGCCGTGCCCGAGGCCGTGGCCGGCGCCCGCGGGCTGCGGGATCCGGCCGGTCAGCGTCGTGTCGTACTCGTGCAACTGGCCGCTGTACCCCGCGATCCGCGCCAGCGCCGCCGCTGCGTCCCGCAGCCGCACCGCGCGCCCGCCGCCGATGTTCACCACGCCCTGCGCCGCCGACAGCGACGCGGCGTGCACGGCTCGCGCCACGTCCCGTACGTCCACGAAGTCCCGCTGCGCGCCGAGCCCGCCGAGCTTCAGCTCGCCGTCGCCCTGCTGCATCGCCCGCCGCAGCGCCTCCGCCAGCCGGCCGAGCGGGGAGCCCGCGGGGGTGCCCGGGCCCGCGGGCGAGAACACCCGCAGCACGATCGCGTCAAGACCGGAGCCGAGCACCAGCTCGGTCGCGGCCAGCTTGCTCACCCCGTACGGACCGCCGGGGCGCGGCAGCGCGTCCTCGGCCGTCGACGAGCCGGCCGGTGAGGGCCCGTACTCCGAGGCGCAGCCCAGGTGCACCAGCCGCGCCGAGCACGTGCTGCGCCGCATGGCCTCGCAGAGGGTGGCGACGGCGACGGTGTTGTGCCGGGTCAGATCGCGGGCGCTGCCGCGGGTGGTGCCGGCGCAGTTGACGACGACGCCCGGGTGCACGGCGTCGAGGAACCGGGTCAGCGCGCCGGGGCTGCCGGACGACAGGTCGAACCGCACGTCGGCGTCGTCGCCGCGGCCGAGCGCGGTGAGCTGGACGGCAGGGTCGGCAAGCAGGCGGTCGGCGACGTAGCGGCCGACGAAGCCGGTGCCGCCGATCAGCAACACCCTCATCGCGCACCCCCGTCGTCCGAGGAGGGCGTGGCCAGTGGTGGTGCGGTCATCTCGTGTGCTCCTTGCGATGAGCTGATGCTCGGGTGAGTGCGCCGCCGGCGTACGCCAGCAGCGCGAGCGCGGCGACGCCGCAGGCGACCGCAGGCACGGCGGCCGTACGGGAACCTGCGGCGCCGGCGGCCAGCAGCTCGACCGGACGGCCGAGCGCGGCCAGCCCGGGAACCCGGGCGGCCAGGACCAGCAGCACCGCCGTGACCTGCGCGGCGCAGCCCGGCGGCGAGGCCGTACGCGGCGGCCCGGGGGAAGCCGTGCACGGCGAGCAGGCGGGCGAGGAAGAGAGGCCGGGGCCCGGCGGGGAGCGGGGGCTCGGCGCCGGGCGGGCGGGTCCGTACGTACATCTCCTCGGCGAGGGAGAACACGTCCCGGTGCCGACAGCGCACGGCGGCCCGGTCGGTCACGCCGTGCGCCTCGAGCCCGGCGGCGACCTCCAGCGGGTCGACGGCACGGCGGCACCACGCCCGGTGCCGGTCCATGAGCCCGCGTACGGGATCGCCTGCGGCGGGCGGTGCGTGGCCGGGCGTGCGGTGCGGGGGCTCGGCGGCGGCAGGCGGGGTGGTACCCGGCCGCGCGTCGGGGGCGTCCGGGGCGGGGCGCGTCGCGCCGGCGGCTGCGGCGCGCTGCGAAGCGGTTGCGGCGGGGGGATCCTGGCGGGGGCCGAAAGCTTCCTCCAGGCAGTCCGCCCGGTCTTCTGCCCGGTCTTCTGCCCGGTCTTCCGCCGGGTCTTCCGCCGGCGTCGGCGGCGTGCCCGCCCCCGTCCCGGGTGTCCGCGTCCGCGGCTCAAAGGCCGCTCTCGGACCGTCCGTCATCGGTCGGCCCCCTCAAGCACGGGGTGTGCGCCCGGGGCCGCCGCGTCCCGGTCGGGTGCCGGCGGTGCCGGCGCAGCCGCCAGGCGTGCTTCCGGGGGGTACGCGAAGGGGTGCGGGGCAGCGGCGGTGGCCGCCGGCGTGGGGGCCGGGCCGCGGGCGGCCAGGTCCAGGTAGATGCTCTCGAACGCCGCCGCGTTCCGCTCCGCCGCGAACAGTTCGAGCGCCCGTGCCCGCGCCGCCGCACCCAGGCGCGCCCGGCGCGCGGGGTCGCGGAGGAGCGCCAGGCAGGCGTCCGCGAGCGCGCGCGGGTTCCGCGGCGGGACCACGAGACCCGTGCCGCCGATGACCTCCCGTACCGCGCCGACGTCCGTCGAGACCGTCGCCCGGCCGCAGAACATCGCCTCCACCAGGCCCACCGGGAAGCCCGCCACGGCGCTGGAGAGCACCGCGGTCCCGCCGGTCGCGTACGCCGCCGCGCTGTCCGGCACCGCCGGGCCGCCGATCTTCTCGAACACCACCGCGTCGGGGACCTCGTCGGGGAAAAGGCGGGCGGCCAGCGCACGGCAGTGGTCGCGGTAGCCCGCGTGGGCGGCGGGCCGCCGCGCCAGCAGCCCCGGCAGCGCCGCCGTACCACCGGACAGCGCGTGGGACACGCCGACTCCGGCCAGCCCCCCGGCCGGCCCGCAGCCCTCCCCGTACCACCCGGCGCCCAACGGCCGCAGCACCCGGTCCAGTTGCGCCGCCACCGCCAGCAGCTCCGCGACGCGCGCCCCCCGCACCGCCGCGGGCGCGCCCGGCGCCCGGCACACCCGCTCCAGGATCCGCACCGCCTGCTCCGCGCGCAGCGCGCGCCCCGGCCCGCCCGCGTCCCTGGCCAGCTCCGCCAGCCCGTACAACCCGGAAGCGAAACGGTCCTGCCCGGCCCCGTCCCCGGATTCCTCCCCGGCGTTCCCCGCCGCCAGCGACCACGCCAAGTCCGTGAAGTGCCCGGCGAACCGGCGCCGTTCTGCGCGCCCGTAGCGGCGCTCGCCCGGCACCGGGCGCCACAGCGGCGCGACGTGCACCGCGCGCACCTGCGGTGGCAGCGGCACGAGCCCCGACGTCTCCTGCGCCGCATCCACCGCAAACGCGAAAACCTCGAACTCGTGGTGCGCAAGCCGGCGCACGAGCCGGTCGCACCACCCCGGCGACTCGCCCGCGGCGAACGGAAATCCGCCCTCCGCGACAAGGCCGATGCGCAACGAGAACACCCCCGAGACTGCTGTGACTGCATCCGGTGGGAGGACGGTACGCACGAGAGGGGGCAGCGCGATGGACGGTTGTCCGTCGTACCACCGGAAGGGGTGAATACCCGTGACTATTCGGGGTGTAGGGCGTTTTGCCCGCCGCCGTCAGCCGCGCGTCAGTCGCACGGTCAGCCGCGCGTCAGTCGCGCGGGAACGGCCAGGGGTTGGGCTTGCAGGTGGCGCCGTCCGTCGACAGGGTCTTCGTCTGCTGCATCATCACCGGCGCGAGCGCGCCGTCCCGCTCGCATCCGACGTGCCCGTGCCCGAGCCGGTGGCCGACCTCGTGGTTGATGAGCATCTGCCGGTACCCGTGGATGTCCTCGCCGAAGGTCCGTGAACCCTGCGCCCACCGGAAGGCGTTGATCATCACGCGCTCCGTGGCAGCGGAGTCGCAGGACACGTCCTCGTCGCTGGTGTCGAGGCCCGACTTGGCGCACCACTCGTCCGTGGTCCCCGGGCTGGCCAGGGTGATGACGAACACCGACTCCTCGCCCGGCCCCACGCGCTCGAAGGTGCGGTCGCCCCGGCCGCCCCAACTGCGCTCGTCGTTGAGGGTCTTGTGCACGGCTGACGCGAACAGCTCGCCGTCGAGCGGCAGTCCCTGCTCGACGTCCACCCGGTAGCGGACGACCTCGCCGCGGCCGGGCGCCTTGTCGCCGCCGGGCACCGCGGTGAGCTTGCCGGAGCCGGTGAGGTTGCGGCTGAGGGGGTACGTGGCCGCCATCTTCTCGGCGTACGTGGCGGGGACGGCCCGCGCGCCCCCGCCGCCGCCCGGGCTGTCGTCCTGGCTGTCGTCCTGGCTGTCGTCCTGGCCGGAGCCGTCCTCGCGGTCGCCGGAGCGGGAGGCGGCGTCGTCGGCGGCGCGCTGCTTGCGCGCGTCGGCGGCCGCGGCGTCGGCGCGCTTGGCGCGGCCGTCGGAGACCTGCCCGGCGATCGCGGCGGCGAGCGCGCACGTCACGACGGCGGCGGCGACGCCGGTGGCGACCCGGCCGCGGTTGGCCGTGCGCTGCCGGTGGCGCCGGTGGCCGCCGCCGGTGGACTGCAGGGCGGCGGCGACCTCGTCGGGCGGCCCGTCGCCGTCGTCGAAGCCGTCGCCGTCGTCGGACCAGGGCCAGCCGCGGTCGTCCTCCGCGGCGGGGGCCGGCCCCGGCACGTCGCCGGGGCGGCGCGCGTCGGGCTCGGCGGTGCGGCCGGGCCCGGGGCCGTCGAAGGCGTCGAGGTAGTCCTGCCGTACGGGCGTGGGCGTGGCGGCGACGGTGGCGGGGCGGGGCCCGCCGCCGGGCTGCTCGTACGGCGGCGAGCCCCACCCGCCGCCGGGCTCCCGGTGCTCGGGGTGGCCCAGGGGGCGCTCGCCGGTGTCGTCCAGGGGGACCGTGCGGGAGGTAGGGAGCGCACCCGGCATCCCGTGCGCGGGGGGCGGCCCCCCGGGCGCGGCAACGCGCCGCATCGACCCGGTGTCGGTGACCCGCGGCACGGCGCCCGTGCCACCGAACGGCCGCATCGACCCGGTGTCCGTGACCCGCGGCACCGCACCGGTGTCCCCGACCCGCGGAATCGGCCCCGTCCCGGCGGCCCGTGGCACCGGCCCCGTACCGGAAACCCGCGGCACCGGACCGGTGTCCGTCACCCGCGGCACCGGACCCGTATCGCTGATCCGCGGGATCGGCCCGGTCCCTCCGGCCCGCGGAATCGGGCCCGTATCGCCGAACCGCGGCATCTCCCCCGAGCCCATGACCGTCTGCCCGTGCCCCGGCACCTGCGGCACCGGACCCGTGTCGGACACCCTCGGCACCGGACCCGTGTCGCTGATCCGCGGGATCGGCCCCGTGTCCCCCCGCCGCGGCAGCGGCGGACGGGCCCCGGTCCCGGGCCTGCTCCCGGCCCCGGCCCCGGTCCCGCTGTCCCGCGCCTGCTTCTTGCCCTTGCCGGTCGCGCTGTGCCTGCCCACCGTGTGTGTCAGCTCCCGCCGGGGCTCGTGTCGGCGGCCCCTGTCTCGTACTCGTCCAGCAGTTCGGTGAACGCTCTGGCCACCACTTCCGGGTACTCCATCATGGCCACGTGCCCCGCCGCCGGCAGGGTCAGCAGCCGCGAGTTGCGGAACGCGGTCTTCGCCCGCCGCGCCATCCGGAACGAGACGAGCTGGTCGCGGCGGCCGTAGACGAGCAGCGTAGGCGCCAGCACCCGCTCGGCCAGCCGCCACAGCGAGTGCTGCCCGCCCAGGGTGTACGCGCCGACGACGCCGCGCGCCGACCGCTCCATGGCGTCCCAGTGGTACGGCAGCCGCATGCGCTGGGCGTACTCGCGCGCGTGCTCGGCGAAGCCTTCCGGGCTGACCCGCTGCGGGTCGCCGTAGCAGAGGCCGAGGATGGCGCGCGTGCGCTGCTCCGCGGTCCAGTCCCGGGTCAGCCGGGCGAAGAGCGCGGTGACGCCCGGCACGGCGAGCAGCGCCGTGGGCACCGCGGTGCGCTGCGGGGGCAGTTCGGGCAGCGCCGGGGAGACGAGGGTGAGGGTGCGCACCAGGTCGGGGCGGAGCGCCGCGACGCGGGTGACGATGGTGCCGCCCAGCGAGTTGCCGAAGAGGTGTACGGGGCCGCGCTCGGCGGCGTCGAGGTAGCGGATGACGGCGCGGGCGTGGCCGGAGAGTGAGTAGTCGCCGTCGTCGGGGGGCGGGGAGTCGCCGAAGCCGGGGAGGTCGACGGCGTCGCCGGCGAGGCGGCCGGCGAGCAGGGGACCGAGACCCGACCAGTTCAGCGCGGAGCCGCCAAGCCCGTGCACGTACACCGCGGGCGGCAGCCCCGCATCGGCCGGCGGGTGGCCGCGGACGGCGAGGGTGAGCCCGGGGAGCGTCACCCGCCGTCGCGTGACACCGCTCCCGGCCTGCGGGGAAGGGGGCGGCACGGCCCCGGAAGGACCGGGTGCCGGGGATGCTTCGTCGCCCGCCAGAGAGCGCTCTGTCGACGGCATGGGGGCAATGTTACGAGACAGTCACGCTGTGGTTCATGTGTTCGCTCTCACAAGCCGCCTCGCGGCGGAAAGCGCCCTCTCTTACGCTCGTATGGAGGGCATCGCCCGAAACTGTGCCCGAAGTCCGGGTGACGGACGACGCGGAGAGGGAGACGACGCCATGGCGGTCGACCCGCAGGATTCGGACACCTTCGACGAGCCCGGCCGCGATCCGGGCGCCGCCCGTACGGCGGACGACCCCGGGGAGCCGGACGAAGAAACCCCGGAGGCCGACGCCGCGGAGCAGCGCGCCGAGGTGGACCAGGGCGACGAGGACGTCACGCCGGGCGAGCACCACGGCGACGAGGTGAACCCCGCGGACGCCGCCGACCAGGCCCGCGTCGTCGAACAAAACGAGGACGAATACCGATGACCTGCGCTGCATTGCCCCGGTTCGACCCGGTCCTGGGCCGATGAAATTTCGCGCAGCGACGGAGCGCCTGACGATTACCCGCACGTACGATGGCACCTGCGGTCGGCCCGCCGGACAGGCCCGGCGTCCCGGGGGCGATCATCTGAGGAACCAGGAGGCGCAGTGACAGCCATGGAGCAGGCCGAGACGCGTCCACGCAGTACGAGGCTTCCCCGTCGGGCGCGCCGCAACCAGCTCCTCGGCGCGGCCCAGGAAGTCTTCGTCGCCCAGGGGTACCACTCCGCCGCCATGGACGACATCGCGGACCGCGCCGGCGTCAGCAAGCCGGTGCTCTACCAGCACTTCCCCGGCAAGCTCGAGCTCTACCTCGCCCTGCTCGACCAGCACTGCGACGCGCTGCTCAAGGCGGTGCGGGCGGCGCTCGCGTCCACGTCGGACAACAAGCAGCGCGTCGCCGCCACGATGGACGCGTACTACGCCTTCGTCGAGGACGAAGGCGGCGCCTTCCGGCTGGTCTTCGAGTCCGACCTGACCAACGAGCCCGCGGTGCGCGAGCGCGTCGACAAGGTCAGCCTGGACTGCGCGCAGGCGGTCAGCGAGGTCATCGCGGAGGACACCGACCTGCCGGTCGAGCAGGCGATGCTGCTCGCGGTGGGGCTGTGCGGCATGGCGCAGATCACCGCGCGGTACTGGCTCGGCTCCGGCCAGCCCATCCCGCGGGACGCCGCCGCCCGCCTGATCGCCTCGCTCTCCTGGCGCGGCATCGCCGGCTTCCCCCTGCACGGAGGCCCGGACCAGCCGTAGCACGGGCTGGCGGGGATGCCGGCGGGAGGCGGCCCGCGGCGGTGTTCGCTGCGGGCGTGCAGGCATCGGTCCCGCGGGGTATGCACGCCGGGTTAGTGTGCACACGTACATCCAACTGACCGAAAGGGATCAGGCCGTGGAGGTCAAGATCGGCGTGCAGCACGCCCCCCGTGAGATCAGCCTGGAGAGCGGGCAGTCCGTCGAAGAGATCGAGAGCGCGGTGGCGGACGCGCTCGGCGGCAAGACGGAGGTGCTGACCCTGGTCGACGACCGCGGCCGGAAGATCCTCGTGCCGTCGGGCCGCATCGCCTACGTGGAGATCGGCGCGCCCACCGCGCGCAAGGTGGGTTTCGGCGCCCTCTGAGGGCGGATTCCACCGCTTCACCGTTCGTCCGGCCCCCCGGTGCCCGTCACCGGGGGGCCGTCGTTTGCCCGCGTATCCATGCGGGTAGATCCGGAGCGTCCGATTCGACCCAGCAGTTGGGGACCCAACGAAGGGCGGGCGCGAGATGGTTCTGACAGCCGTGTGTTCCGCAGTCATCGGCCTGGCGATTGCGCTGGCCGCACTCTCCCGCTATCCGGATCGGTTCCGGCACCGGAATCTCACGCTGGCCACCGGCCCCGGGGCCGCCGTGCTCGGCGCCGCCCTGACCCACACGGTGCTCGGCGCGGGGAACCTGCCGATCGTCCTGCCGGTCGCCGGGGCGTTCGCGGCGGCGATGCTCTCGCTGCTGGTCAAGAACCCGGAGCGGAGCCGCCCCGCGGCGGCGTACCTCGCGGGGCGCCCGGTGCGCTGAGCTACGCCGAAAGACCCAGCGCCGCCATCCGCTTGGTGTGCGCCTCGGTGATGCGCGAGAACATCCGTCCCACCTCCGCCAGGTCGAACCCGTCGGCGACCCCGCCCACGAGCATCATCGACAGCGCGTCCCGCTCCGCCACCACGCGCTGCGCCTGGCTCAGCGCCTCCCCCATCAGCCGCCGGGCCCACAGCGCCAGCCGGCCGCCCACCCGCGGGTCGGCCTCGATCGCGCTGCGGACCTTCCCGACGGCGAACGTCGCGTGCCCGGTGTCGTCCAGCACGCCCAGCACCAGAGAGCGGGTGTCGGAGTCCAGCCGGACCGCGACCTCGCGGTAGAAGTCGCTGGCGATCGAGTCGCCGACGTACGCCTTGACCAGCCCCTCCAGCCAGTCGGACGGAGCCGTCTGGCGGTGGAACTCGTTCAGCGCGGCGGCGAACGGCTCCATCGCCCGCGCCGGGTCCTCGTCGATCTCCGCCAGCCGGTCCCGCAGCCGCTCGAAGTGATGGAACTCGGCGGCGGCCATCGCCGCCAGCTCCGCCTTGTCCGCCACGCCGGGCGCCAGCTTCGCGTCCTCCGCCAGCCGCTCGAACGCGGCCAGCTCGCCGTAGGCGAGGGCGCCGAGCAGGTCCACGACCGCGGCGCGGTACTGCGGGTCGGCGGCGGCCTGCGCCCAGTCCTCGGCGGCTACACCGGATGGGTTCCCGTTCTCACCGGTGTCCCCGTCGTCACCGGTGTCCCCGTCGTCACCGGTGTCCCCGTCGTCACCGGGGTTCCCGTTGTCACCGGGGTCCTGGGGGGTGGCTTCGTCGGCAGAGGCAGAGTCCATGGGGCGGAGAATAGCGGCCCGTGCGCACCTGGGAAGAGCCTGGTCAGCCAGTGGACTATGAGACATCGCACAACACGGCTGCACGATTTTAGGTAGAGTGGTATAGCACTCGCCGGTCACGGCGGGTCCCCACGCCGCGGGCGTGAGCCCGGAGGCGCGTGGGAAGCATGTACTGAAGGATGCCCGGTCGGTGGCCCGATCGGCTCCGACCCCGACCGCTCTCAGCGGGGCCCGTGCGGCCTGTCCCGCCGTACGGCACACCGCCGGAGGGAATTCTCGCGGCTGGAGCGCCCGAGAGACGGAAGAAGTGGTCCCGCGCCACCTCGCGCGGTACGACCCCCGTCCCCCGCCGCTCGCCGCGACCGACAGAAGAGGCAAGCATCCTGTCCACGTTTCGAGACCTGGGGATCCTCCCCGAGACTGCTGAGGCCCTGGAGGCCGTGGGAATCACCACTCCTTTCCCCATTCAGGAGATGACCCTTCCCGTGGCCCTCGCCGGCACCGACGTGATCGGCCAGGCCAAGACCGGTACGGGTAAGACGCTCGGCTTCGGCCTTCCCCTGCTGGAGAAGGTCGTCGTCCCCGCCGACGTCGAGTCCGGTCGCGCCGACCCCGGCGCCCTGACGAACGCCCCGCAGGCGCTCGTCGTCGTCCCCACCCGCGAGCTGTGCGTGCAGGTCACCAACGACCTGCTGACCGCCGGCAAGGTCCGTAACGTCCGGGCGCTGTCGATCTACGGCGGCCGGGCGTACGAGCCCCAGCTGGAGGCGCTGAAGAAGGGGGTCGACGTCGTCGTCGGCACCCCCGGCCGCCTCCTCGATCTCGCCGGGCAGCGCAAGCTGGACCTGTCGAAGATAAAGGTGCTGGTGCTCGACGAGGCCGACGAGATGCTCGACCTCGGCTTCCTGCCGGACGTCGAGAAGATCATCCAGCAGTTGCCCGCCAAGCGGCAGACGATGCTCTTCTCGGCCACCATGCCGGGGCAGGTCATCGGCCTCGCCCGGCGCTACATGTCGCAGCCCACCCACATCCGCGCCACCGCGCCGGACGACGAGGGCGCGACCGTCGCCGCCGTCGAGCAGCACGCCTTCCGGGCGCACTCGATGGACAAGCCCGAGATGCTGGCGCGCATCCTGCAGGCCGAGGGCCGCGGGCTGACCATGATCTTCTGCCGTACGAAGCGCACGTGCGCGGACGTCTCCGAGCAGTTGGCCCGCCGCGGTTTCGCCGCCGGCTCGGTCCACGGCGACCTGGGCCAGGGCGCGCGCGAGCAGGCGCTGCGCGCGTTCCGCAACGGCAAGGTCGACGTGCTGGTCTGCACGGACGTGGCGGCGCGCGGCATCGATGTCGCCGGCATCACGCACGTGATCAACTACCAGACGCCGGAAGACGAGAAGACGTACCTGCACCGCATCGGCCGCACCGCCCGCGCGGGCGCGTCCGGCACGGCGGTCACGCTGGTCGACTGGGACGAGATCACGCGCTGGCATCTGATCAACAAGGCGCTGGACCTCAACCTGGAGAACCCCGAGGAGACGTACTCCACCTCCCCGCACCTGTACGAGGCACTGAGCATCCCGGAGGGTACGAAGGGCGTGCTGCCGCGCGCCGAGCGCACCCGCGCCGGGCTCGGCGCCGAGGAGCTGGAGGACCTGGGCGAGACCGGCGGCGGACGCCGCGGCGCGGGCGCGCGCCGCGGGGGCGCCGCCGAGGAGCGTCCCAAGCGCACCCGTACGCAGCGGCAGCGCCGCCGCACGCGCAGCGGGCGCCCGGTGGCGGAGGAGGCCGCCGAGGCCGCCGAGGCCACCACCGGCGCAGCGGCGGAGACCGCACCGGAGCCGGCCGCGACCGCACCGGACGCGGCAGCCGCACCCCGCAAGCCGCGCCGCCGCCGTCGCCGCACCCGCAGCGGCAGCGGCAGCGCGGGCACGCCTGCGGCGGAGTAGCAGAACCCTTCCGGGCCCGGGCCGTACGTCACGACGTACGGCCCGGGCCCGCGGTGTGTCCGCGGGCGGGGCGAAGCCGCTGCACGAGCCGCACGCGCGAGCGGCGACCGGTACCCGGCCGCGCCACGGCGCGGCGGTATCCGGCACCGCGGCCTCCCGCGCCCCGCCACGGCGGGCGCGGCGAAGTCGCTGCCCGCCGGCACGCGCGGCGGTACCGTGGCGCCGCCCCGGCCGGAGCCGGCGCCTCCGCCCGCCCGCGCAGCGGGGTGGGTGCCCGGGGTGCGTACGGCCGGGGCTAGGGTCGGGGGATGAGCAAGCCGCCGTTCGTCACGTTGCCGGCCGGGGCCGAGGCCCTGAAGGTCGAGACCCCGCGCGGGGTGTTCGCCGCCCTGCGGGCCGGGCGCCCCGTACGCGGGACCGCGCTTCTGCTGCCCGGGTTCACCGGCAGCAAGGAGGACTTCATCGCCCTGCTCGAACCGCTCGCCACCGCCGGCTACCGCGTGATCGCCGTCGACGGCCGCGGGCAGTACGAGTCGGAGGGCCCCGCCGACGAGGCCGCGTACACGCAGGACGAACTCGCGCAGGACGTCCTCGCGCTGGCCACCGCGCTGGCCACACCGGACGACCCGCCGCCCCACGTCCTGGGGCACTCCCTCGGCGGCCACATCGCCCGGGCCGCCGCCCTCCGTGCCCCCGGCGCGTTCTCCTCGCTCACCCTCATGAGCAGTGGCCCGGGCGCCGTCTGCGACGAGCAGCAGTCCCGCGCCAAGCTCCTCGGCGACACCCTGGCCACGCACGACATGGAGACCGTCTGGCAGGCCATGCGCGCCTTCGACCCGCCCGAGGCCGCCGACGCGCGCACCCCCACCGCCGTGGAGGACTTCCTGCACCGCCGCTGGCTCGGCACAAGCGCCGGCCAGATCATCGCCACCGCCCGGCAGTTGCGCGAGGAGCCCGACAGGACCGCGGAGCTGGCCGGCCTGCCGCTGCCCGTCCACGTGCTGACGGGCACGTCGGACTACGTCTGGCCGGTGGCCGAGATGGACGACATGGCGCGCCGGCTACGCGCCCACCGCACCGTCATCGACGGTGCCGACCACTCCCCCAACGTCGACCGCCCCGCCGAAACCGCCGCCGCGCTCGCCGCGTTCTGGTCGGCGGACCGGCCCGCGGAGTGACGAACCTCAACCCCGGTTGAAGTCGAGTTACCCTGGCGGACATGACGCAGCACCTGTCCCCCCGCGCCAGCGAAGCCACCATCGGCGAGCTGTCCGACCGCAGCGGAGTCCCCCGGTCCGCGCTGCGCTTCTACGAGCGCCAGGGCCTGATCAACAGCCGCCGCACCACCGGCAACCAGCGCCGCTTCTCCCGGGACACCCTGCGCAGGGTCGCGTTCATCCGCGCCTCGCAGCGCGTGGGCATCCCGCTGGCGGCGATCCGCGAGGCGCTCGCGGTGCTGCCCGAGGGCCGCACCCCCAACCGCGCGGACTGGGCCCGGCTGTCGGAGGGCTGGCGCAAGGACCTCAACACCCACATCCGCCGCCTGGAACGGCTGCGCGACAACCTCACCGAGTGCATCGGCTGCGGCTGCCTGTCACTCGACAAGTGCGCCCTCGCCAACACCGACGACCGCCTCGGCGAACGCGGCCCGGGCGCCCGCGGCCTGGGCGTGTGACGCGGTACGCGGCTCACGTACCGAGCTCCGCCACAGTGCCCCGCCCGCGCTGCCCGGCCCGCGGAGTTGCGCGCACTCGGCACGCCCGCCGAGTGCGCGTAGGTGAGCGGAAGTCGGCCCCGGCGGGCGATTCGCCCTGGTTTAGTGGGCGGGTTACCCAGAGTTTGGCACGGCGAGGCGCATCCAGAACGCCCCCGGGGCAGATGCGTCGCCGGCTGGCCTACGGCCCGGCCCGCGCCGCGGTCAGTGCTTGACCGGGGCGGCGCCCGTGGCGCGGTCGACGATCTGTTCGTAGACCTCCGGGGCCGTCGTGAACTCGCCCAGGCGGCACGTCTTGCGGGCGCCGTGGTAGTCGCTGGAGCCCGTGGCCAGCAGGCCCAGGTCGGCGGCCGTGCCGCGGAGGCGGGTGCGGGTCTCCTCGTCGTGGTCCATGTGGTCCACCTCGATGCCGTCGAGCCCCGCGGCAGCCAGTTCCGCTACGGCGCTCTCCGGCAGGCATACGCCGCGCTTGACCGCCAGCGGGTGGGCGAAGACCGCGACGCCGCCGGCGCCCTTGATCAGGCGGATGGCGTCGAAGGGGTCGAGTTCGTGCTTCTCCACGTACGCCCGGCCGCCGGAGCCGATCCACTCGTCGGTGAACGCGTCCTGCACCGAGTCGACGACGCCCGCCTCGATCATCGCGCTGGCCACGTGCGGCCGGGCGATGGCGCCTTCGCCGGCGATCTCCTGCACGCGCTGCCAGGTGATGGGGACGCCGAGTTCGATCAGCCGCTCGGTCATCAGCCGCGCCCGGCGCACCCGGTCGTTGCGCACGGCGTCGCGCTCGCGGGTCAGCTCCGGCTCCTCGGGGTCGAAGAGGTACGCGAGCATGTGCAGGCTGATGCCGCCGAGGTCGCAGGACAGCTCCATGCCGGGGACGAGGGTCAGGCCGGCGGGCAGCGCCTCGATCGCCTCGGCGTGGCCGCCGACGCCGTCGTGGTCGGTGAGCGCGACGACGTCCAGGCCCTCGGCCGCCGCCTTGCGCACCAGCTCGGCGGGGGTGTCCGTACCGTCCGAATCGGCGGAGTGGGTATGCAGGTCGATGCGCACGGACGGTACCTCGCACAGGCTCGGGGTCGCGGAAGGCACCCAGCTTACGGGCCCGGGCAGGTGTCCAACTGGGGAAGGGGCCGCTTCCGGGCACCCGGCCCGCACCGCCCGTACGACGGCACCCCGTACGACAGCACCGCCGTACTACAGCAGCCGCGGCGACAGCGCCCCGCACGGCAGCAGCTCGATCTCCGCGCCGGCGTCCCGCAGGTCGGTGAGCACCAGCTCGTCGTAGAGCAGCAGGCCCGACTGCTCCGGCCAGACGACCGCCCACAGCCACAACCCGCGGGCCTCCCCGGCGAAGACGGCCCGGTCCGCGGGCACCCCGCCGACGTGCCACAGCGGCGTGGGCCGGCCGGCGGCGATGACCTTGGCGTCCGGCGGCTTGTCCGTGCACATCCCCGGCCCGGGGTCGGGCCCCTGGACGCCGGCGAAGCGGGCGCCGAGACCGACGCCCAGTTCCTCGGCGACGAGGATCAGCTCGCCGGGGCCGCCCAGCGGGCCGGGTCCCGAGCAGGCGACGGCGGTGGCCCGGCCGCCGCTGCGGTCGTCGCCCGCGTTGGCGACACCGGTGAACAGCCAGCCCAGGGGCAGCGGCCACGGCATCCACACCGGCACCTGGGCGCGGTGCACCACCACCCCCAGCGCTTCGACGCTCGGCGGTATGACGGGCTGCAGCGGCTGCACGGGTCCGTGCTGCTCGCACTGCCAGGAGTCGGTGAAGAGACCGGGCGCCCGGACCCGCCCGCCGCACTTCGGGCAACTGGGTTCGCCCCTCATAAGTCCTTACGGTCCTCCCCGGCCGCGGCGCCGTCAAGGACGATCACCCGTCCGGGGCCGCCCGGCCGGCCGCCCCGGGGCCCGCGCAGGCAGCGCCGCCCCGGCCCCGCACGAGATGCGCCGTGCGAGGCGCCGTAGGACTGCCGCGTGCGAGCCGCCCGTACGACGGCCGCGTGCGTCGCACCCCGCACGACGGCCGCCCGCCGGCACCCGTGCGGCGCCTGGCGCCGCCCCACCCGCCGCTACGCGCCCAGGTCCACCCCGCGGCGCAGCGGGTCGCGCAGGTCCGTGCCCGCCGTGAGCCAGCGCTCCTGCAGCGCCGCCGCCCCGTGCACCCTCTTCCACGCGGCCTCGTTCGGCGTCATCGGCAGCAGCGGCAGGAACCGCACCGGCTCCGTGGGGGTACCGCCCACGCGCGGAGCGCTGTGGGGGAGTTCCGGCAGCGTCACGTCGTCGACGAGCCCGCCCGGCTCCGCGACCAGCACCGCGCGGAACGGCGCCCCCGGCCACAGCGGCTCCCCCACCTCCAGCGACGCCCCCGGCGCCACGACGACGCCCTCCACCTGTGGCGACGCGGCGAGGACGGCGAGCGGGCGCAGCACCTTGTCCGTGTCGGCACGGCCGGCCCGCACGGTGAGCAGCAGTTCGGCGCGCGGACCGCGCAGGGGGTCGGCCAGCGCCTGCGCGGGGTCGGTCATGGGCTGCCTGGACATGCCGAGGGTGGCGTAGCGCAGCAGCGGTTCGCCCTCGGCCGTCGTCGAGGTGAATCGCATCACCTCGATGCGGTCCGTCCCGACGAAGGTCACGGACGCCCGCGCCCCGGGCTCGCCGAACGCCCCGGTCAGCCGCCGTTCCACCTGCTCCAGCACGTCGCCGTACGCCATGGGCCCCAGCCTAGGACGCCGTCGGACCGCCGGCGCCGGCCGGCCTGTTCACCGGCGGCTGGTAACCTTATGTGCCGGCTTGATGCGCGTCGTACGGACGGCGCGGACCCGGCCTCGGCTCAGGCACGTAAGCAGCACAGGCACATGAGCAGCACGCGAACGGCTTCGACACACTCGCCCTTCGACAGGGCCCGGCCGGAGGAGGTGGGGACTGCGGTGGATCCCAGCCGACCTTGCAGTACCGACAGCTCTCCCGCCCGGCCCGGCGTTCGCTGACCTTCGCTGGCCCTCCCCGCACACGCGCCCTGCGTACGCGCGGGGACCTCCCGGCCGGCTCCCGGCCCCGCCGTTCGGCGTCTGGCGGCTGAGCACGCACTTTTCCCGTCATCCACTGACGCGCCGTCAGCGCGCTCAGCGGTGCCCGCTTTGTGGGTGTACCTCTCGTAGATCCCCATTCCCGGCAGCGTTGGCCCGCGCCCGGCAGGAGCGTGAAGGAGTCCGACCATGTCGATGATCCGTGACCTGCGAGCCGTCGTCCGCCCCGCCCGCAAGACCCGGGGGCAGTCCGCCCACGGCTACGACCCCACCCGCGACCCGGCCGCCGGCAGCGCCGTCGTCGACTGCGCCGTCTACCGCCGCGGCCGGCGCGTCGGCGAGCGGCTCTCCCCCGCCCAGGCGATGCGACGCGTACGCGCCGAGGGCGGCTTCGCCTGGATCGGGCTGCACGAGCCGACGGAGCGCGAGTTCGCCGGCATCGCCCGGGAGTTCGGGCTGCACCCGCTGGCGGTGGAGGACGCGATCGACGCGCACCAGCGGCCGAAGCTGGAGCCGTACGAGGACTCGCTGTTCACCGTCTTCAAGACGCTCCACTACGTCGAGCACGCCGAACTCACCGCCACCAGCGAGGTGGTGGAGACCGGCGAGGTGATGTGCTTCACCGGCCAGGACTTCATCATCACCGTCCGGCACGGCGGCCAGGGCTCGCTGCGGGCGCTGCGCGCCCGGCTGGAGCAGGACCAGGAGCTGCTGGCGACCGGCCCGTCCGCGGTGCTGCATGCCATCGCCGACCAGATCGTCGACAGCTACATCGTCGTCGCCGACGCCGTCCAGGAGGACATCGACGAGGTCGAGATCGACGTCTTCTCGCCGAGCGACGGCCGCAGCGGGCGCGGCAGCGACGCCGGGCGGGTCTACCAGCTCAAGCGCGAGGTGCTGGAGTTCAAGCGGGCCGTGGCGCCGCTGCTGCGGCCGACGCAACTGCTGTCGGAGCGGCCGATGCGGTTCGTCGACCCGGAGATCCAGAAGTACTTCCGGGACGTCGCGGACCACGTGGCGCGCGTACACGAGCAGGTGGTCAACTTCGACGAGCTGCTCAACTCCATCCTCCAGGCCAACCTGGCACAGGCCACGGTGGCGCAGAACGAGGACATGCGGAAGATCACGTCGTGGGCGGCGATCTTCGCCGTGCCGACGATGATCGCCGGGATCTACGGCATGAACTTCGACCACATGCCGGAGACCACGTGGGAGTTCGGCTATCCCATGGTGCTCACCCTGATCTCCGGCATCTGCCTGGCCATGCACCGCGGCTTCCGCCGCAACGGCTGGCTGTAGGGGTACGGGCCCGGGGCCCGGCGGCTACGCTCGTACGCCATGGAGCCGATCGCCGCCGCCCTCGCAGAAGAAGCCGCCAGGAAGTCCGCGCTCGTGTGGATCGAGGGCCCCGACGGCACCCAGCGCGCGCTGTGGCACGTCTGGCACGACGGCGCCGTACTCCTCGTCGGCGACGGACCGGCCGAGCAGCCGCTGGGCGGGCTCGGGCTGGCCGACGGGGGCCTGGTGACGGTGCACGCGCGCAGCAAGGACAAGGGCGGCCGGCTGGTCGCGTGGCCGGCGCGGGTGGCCGAGCTGGCGCCGGCGAGCGAGGCGTGGCGGTCGGCGGTGGCGGAGCTGAAGGGCAAGCGGCTCAACGCCGTGGACGCCGACCACGTCGCCGAGCGGTGGGCCCGGGAGAGCCGGGTGCTGCGGCTGACGCGCGAGGGCACGGCGGTCGCCGGGGACGCGCTGCCGTCCGGCTCGCTGGCGGCCCCGCCGCCGGAGACCCCGGCGACGACGCGGCAGCCGCCCTCGGCGCTGCGGGGGCTGCTGTTCGGGCGGCGGGGGCGGCGCGGCTGAGGCGCGTAGCTGAGACGGCGTAGCTGAGACGGTGCGAGGGTGCTGAAGGGCTCGACGGCCGTCAGCTTGCCGAGATCTGCTTCCCGTAGTCCACGACGTCCTCCTTGCGCGGGGCGTTGACCTCGAACTCCTCGTCCCAGTCCACGAGTCGCAGCTCGCCCGCGTCCCCCGCGCGCTCCAGCAGCAGCGGGTACGGCCGCCCCTCCAGGGCCACCTCCAGCGCCCCGCCCGCGCCGTCGTCTGCCGTCACCCGGATCGTGGTGACGCCGTCGACCTCGCCGTTGTCCTCCGCGGCGAGCTCGCCTTCGAGCTTCAGCAGCCCGTCGAGCAGCACCTTCATCTCGGTGAAGCCGCTGAGCTGCTTGTACGCGGTGTCCCCGGGCGGCACCTTCACGTACTTGCCGTCGAGTTTCTCCGCCGCCGCCAGGTCGGCCTCCGACGGCTTGCCGCCGCCGTCCTCGCCGCCGTCCTCGCCGCTGGCCCCACCGTCCTCGCTGGCCTCGCCGTCGCCCTGGTGCAGCCAGAACTCGTCGCCGGCCTTCAGGAAGAGGTCGTCCTCGTCGCGCAGCAGCGAGAACGTCACGCCGCCGGTGGACACTTCGCCGACCCCGCCGGCCGCCGAGAGCCTCATGTCGAGCTTGACCGGCTCGCCGTTGCTCACCAGCGTGCCCGCCAGCCGCACCGAACTCGCGCCCGCCGCCGCCTTCTCCGCCTTGGCCGTGATGTTCTCAGGAGCCAGCCCTCCGACGCCGTTCTCGCCCGCCTGCGGACCGTCCTCGCCGCAGCCCGCGAGAAGGGTGGCGGAGACAGCGAACAGCACTATCCGGAAGGCCGATCTCCTCATCACGTGCGGCAGCGTACCGGGCCCCGGGTACCTGGTTTTCCCCGCCCGCGGTACTCGGCCGTACGCTGGGGGGCATGGCTGTCACAGAAGAGGCGGTGCGCGCCGCGCTCGCGACGGTGAACGACCCGGAGATCCACCGGCCGATCACCGACCTCGGCATGGTCAAGTCGGTCGAGATCGGGGCAGACGGCTCGGTGGCCGTCGAGGTCTTCCTGACCATCGCCGGCTGTCCGATGCGGGAGACGATCACCTCGCGGGTCACCGACGCGGTCGGAAAGGTCGCGGGTGTGACGTCCGTCACCGTCGGTCTTGACGTGATGAGCGACGAGCAGCGCAAGGCGCTCGCCGCGACCCTGCGCGACGGCAAGGCGGAGCGCGAGATCCCCTTCGCCCAGCCCGGCTCGCTGACCCGGGTGTACGCGGTGGCGTCCGGCAAGGGCGGCGTCGGCAAGTCGTCCGTGACGGTCAACCTGGCCGCGGCGATGGCGGCGGACGGGCTGAAGGTCGGGGTCGTCGACGCCGACATCTACGGCCACTCCGTACCCCGCATGCTCGGCACCGACGCCCGGCCCACCCAGGTCGAGGACATGATCATGCCCCCGACGGCGCACGACGTGAAGGTCATCTCCATCGGGATGTTCACGCCGGGCAACGCGCCGGTCGTCTGGCGCGGCCCGATGCTCCACCGCGCGCTGCAGCAGTTCCTCGCGGACGTCTTCTGGGGCGACCTCGACGTGCTGCTTCTCGACCTGCCCCCGGGCACCGGCGACATCGCGATCTCCGTCGCGCAGTTGATGCCGAACGCCGAGATCCTCGTCGTCACCACGCCGCAGCAGGCCGCGGCCGAGGTCGCCGAGCGGGCCGGGGCGATCGCCGTGCAGACGCACCAGAAGATCGTCGGCGTGGTGGAGAACATGTCGGGCCTGCCGTGCCCGCACTGCGGCGAGATGGTCGACGTCTTCGGCACCGGCGGCGGCAAGCAGGTCGCCGAGGGGCTGACGCGCACGACGGGCGCGGAGGTGCCGGTGCTCGGCGCGATCCCGATCGACGTGACGCTGCGGGCCGGCGGCGACGAGGGCAAGCCGGTCGTCCTGACCGACCCGGACTCCCCGGCGGGCGCGGCGCTGCGCGGCATCGCGGGACGGCTCGGCGGCCGGCCGCGAGGGCTCGCGGGGATGTCGCTGGGCGTCACGCCGCGCAACAAGTTCTGAGCGCGTACGCCCGCAGGGGGCGTACGCGCCCGGCGCTACGGAGCAAGGGGGGCGCGGTCCGTACGCGATCCGCGCCCCGGACCGCCGCGAGCAGTCAGCCGCGGCGGTCTTCGTACGCCGTGATGTCCTTGATCGCCGAGAACCCGAGCCCGTACGCGCTCAGCCCGCGGCCGTACGCGCCCAGGTGCACCTGGTTCTGCGTCGTCCCCGCCAGCACCCAGCCGAACTCCGACTCGCGGTAGTGGAACTGCGTCGCCTCGCCGTCGACCGGCAGCGACAGCGCCGACCAGCCGGAGCCCTCCAGATCGTCGGCCAGCTCCCAGGCCACCGACGTCTGCTGGTCCAGCCACTCCTCGCGCATCGCGCGCTCCAACTGCGTCGGCCAGGTGCACGACAGCAGCCCCGAGCCCGCCAGCCAGGCCGCGGACGACACGGACGTCGCCTCCAGCACCCCGGTGCCGTCCGCGCTGCGCCGCACGGGGCGGCTCGCGACGGTCACGACCACCGCGAAGCGGTGCTCGCGCATGCCGGCCTCGGCGAGATACGAGGGCATGTCCCCGTGGCCCACCGTGCCGTGCTCCACCTCGCCGTCGCCGCCCCCCGTCGACTGCAACCAGCGCGGTCCTGCGAACGCGTCATCCAGCCCGTACCAGGGGAAAGACGCCCGCATAAAGCTGTCCACCAGGCGTGGCTCAGACTCCTGAACCGTCCCCCCGGGCTCCGCCTCGCTCGTCATCTCCATCAGCGTGGTGCCTCCTCGTGGCCTGGACCTGTCATCCGCGGTCGCCCCCCGCCGGGACACGCGCCCGGCCTGGCACACCGCATGCCGGGTGGTCACCCAGACACACGGGAGGATATCCACCTGCATACGCTAGGACAGGCAGGTGGTCTGATATGTGAGCCGATCAGGTGGCGTCCGAGTCATACGGCGGGCGCTCGGCGGTGACCGTCTTCTTGCCGTCACCTGCGGCGCCGCTCCCGCCGCCCGTACCGCCTGCGCTGTCCTTCGTCAGGCTCAGCGGCTTGCCGCTCGCGGCACCGTCGTCCTCGATGTCCCCCACGGCGCGCGCCGCCTCACCGACCTCGGCGACCTCCTTCTTGAGGTCGAAGCCGTTGCGGATCTCCTTCAGACCCAGGTCGTCGTTGTCGAGGAGGTGCTTCTTGGCGAAGTTCTTCGGGTTCAGGTCCTCGAACTCGAAGTCCTTGAACTCCGGGCCCAGTTCCTTGCGGATGTCCTCCTTGGCGCTGTCGGAGAACTCCCGGATCTTGCGGACGAACCGCATCGTGTCCTGGATGACCTTGGGCAGTTTGTCGGGGCCGAAGACGATCGTGGCCAGGATGATGAGAGCGATCAGCTCGAGGGGTCCTATGTCGAAGAACACCTGGCACTCCTTGCTGTCCTGTCGTCGGCCCGCTGCCGGCAGGTCCGGGCGACTCTCACGGTACCTGGCGACCCTGCCCCACCGGGAGTACCGCATCGGCCGCGGTGGACTGGTCCACCGCGGCAGATGGGGGTGTTTGACGGTGTTTGGCGGGATCAGTCGGTGGAGTCGCCTTCGCCGAGGGTGACGTCGACCGTCAGTTCCTCGCCGTCGCGCTCGACGGTCAGGCTCAGCTCGTCGCCGGGGCTGCGGCTGCGGATCTTGACGATCAACTCCTCGCCGTTGTGGACGGCTTCGCCGTCGACGCCGGTGATGACGTCCCCCGGCTGGATGCCCGCGGCCTCGGCGGGGCCGCCCGGGGTGACCGGCTCGGTGCCGCCCTCCGCCGCGGAGGAGCCGACCTGGGCGCCGTCGCCGGTGTACTGCATGTTGAGCGTCACGCCGATGACGGGGTGCGTGGCCTTGCCGGTGTTGATCAGTTCCTCGGCAACGTCCTTGCCCTTGTTGACCGGGATGGCGAAGCCGAGGCCGATGCTGCCGCCCTGCTCGGTCTGCGGCTCGCCGCTGCCGTTGTCGGCGGCGCGGATGGCGCTGTTGATGCCGATCACGCGGCCCTTGAGATCGAGGAGCGGGCCGCCGGAGTTGCCGGGGTTGATGGGGGCGTCGGTCTGCAGGGCGTTGACGTACGAGATGTCGCTGCCGTCGCCCTGCTCGCCGCCGGCGGTGATGGGGCGCTCCTTGGCGCTGATGATCCCGGAGGTGACGGTGTTGGGCAGGTCGTACGGGGCGCCGATGGCGACGACCGGGTCGCCGACGGCGACGGAGCGCGAGTTGCCGAGCGGCAGCGGCTTCAGTCCGGAAACGCCCTTGACGCGGACAACGGCGAGGTCGTAACCGGCGTCGCCGCCGACGACCTCGGCGGACTTGGACTCGCCGCCGCTGAACGTCACCGTTATGTCGCCGCCCTCCTCGGCGGGCTGCACGACGTGGTTGTTGGTCAGGATGTGCCCGCGCTTGTCGAGGACGAAGCCGGTGCCGGTGCTCTGCTCGGCGGCGCCGCTGACGCGCAGCGTCACGACC
Organism: Streptomyces sp. CNP082; assembly: GCF_059570535.1. NCBI lineage: Bacteria > Bacillati > Actinomycetota > Actinomycetes > Kitasatosporales > Streptomycetaceae > Streptomyces > Streptomyces sp. CNP082. The sequence continues at coordinate 29,294 of NZ_JCANSZ010000016.1, read as the reverse complement.
CCGGGCAGCGCGGACCGGGCGATCCCGGCGACGCTGCCGGCCGGCCGCTTGCCGCCGCCGTCGGCGGCGGAGGACTGGTCCAGCTCGAGCTGGCCGGTGGTGCCGTTGCGCTCGATATAGCTGCCGAGGGCACCGCCGATCCCGCCGGCGACGAGCGCGATGACGAGCGCCCCGACGAGGGTGGCCATACGCCCCTTGCGGCGCTCGGGCGCGTGCGCCGCGTGTGCCGCGTGCGCGGGCGCCCAGGGGTCGTACCGCTGCCACTGGGCGGTCGGGGCGTTGTGCGGCTGGGCGCCGTAGGGCGCGGGCCCGCCGGGGCCGCCGGGAGCGGCGGGGCCGGGGGTCCGCCCGGGACCGTCAGCGCCGGGAGCACGGGGGCCGCCGGGAGCGGGGTGGCCGTGCGCGGTGGGCGGCTGCCCGCCGGGGGCCCGCCCGGGGCCGCCCGGTGCGGGCACGCCGCCGCCGGGCGGCTGCGCGCCGTGCGCGGGAGCCGGCCCGCCGGGCGTACGGGGCCCGCCGTGCGGGCCGGGAGCGCCGGGGTGGCCGGCCTGGGGGCCGGCACCGGGGTAGCGGGGGTGGGGGTCACCGGCCGCGGGCCGCCGCGGTACGTCGCCCTCGGCCGCCCTCCGGGGACCCGGAACCTCGCCGGAGGGGCGCGGTTCGGAGTCGGAGATGACACCGAGCTGCGTGGTGTCGTCGTCCTGAACGGAACCCCCGGGCGCCGACCCTGCTGCGGCCCGGTCGCGCCCCGCGTCACCGGACACCCCGGGAGCGTCGGCCGCCCGATCGGCACCGGGATCACCCGCATCGCCGGCCCGGCCGGGAGCCCCGGTCGCCGACCCGGCCACGCCCCGGTCGCGACCCGCGTCGACGAACACCCCGGGCTCGTCGGCCGCCCGATCGGCAACGGGATCACCCGCGTTGCCGGGCCGGCCGGGAGCGCCCGCCTCCGACGCGGCGGCGCCGGCCGCGGGCGCGGCGCCGAAGTCGCGCTGCACGGACGGCCCCGGCTCGTCGGCCCCCGGCACAGAGACGCCGGTCTGCGGGCCACCGGCGTCCCCGGACCGTCCGGGAGCGCCCGTCCCCGAGGCGACATCGTCGCCGCGCGGACTGGTCGCCGGACCAAGGCCATCCGGGGAGCCCTGCCCGGGCACTTCGCGGTGGCCGCCGCCCGGCTCCGCGTGCCCGGCGGCATCCTCCGGGCTCTGCCCGAGCCCGCCGCCGAAGCCGCCCGGCCGCCAGGCGGAGTCCACCGCCGCGGCGTCGTCCGCGTCCGGCGCCTTGGCGGGCTCCTGTCCGCCGGAGGCGGCCGTACGGTCCCCGGCCGAGGGATCGTGCGGCTGGGCGGGCACCGCGGCGTCCTGCGGGCCGTCTGCGGGCGCCGCCGGTGTCTCGCGGCCGTCCCGTTCTTGGTGCTGCGGCAGCGCGGCCCGGCCGGCTCGGGCGCCCGCTACGGCGGACACCGCGGCGGGTATGCCTCTGCCGCCCGACGAGCCCTCGCCACCGGCCTCCGCGGCACCCGGGTACGGCCGCACACCGGCCTCCCAGGGCCGCGCGTCCGGCCCCCCGGCACCCGCCGCCGGGCGCCGCCCGCCCGCGGCCCCGGCCCCCGCCGGGAACGCACCCGACTCCGTGGCCTGCCCGCGGGTCTCCGCAGCCCGCGCCGAGGGAAGATCCGCGCCCTGCCCGGCCCTCTCGTCCGCACCCGGCGCGCCAGCCGGCGCACCCGCCGCGGACGCGGCAGCGTCCGGCGTCGAGCCCGGCGCGACCGCCGCGCCGGTCGCATCCGCCGACGAGCCCGGCCCCGCCTGTGCACCCGGGTCCGCCTCCGGGCGCTGTGCATCGGCGGCCCCTGGCCGTGCCGGGAACGTGCGCGGCCCGCCGGTCTCCTCTGCCCGCTCCGCAGGCGCACCCGTGTCCGTCGTCGGGTCCGGCGTATCCCCGGCGCGGGGGCGCGTCGGTAGCGCACCCGTCCCCTGCCCGCTGCTCTCCGCGGCCTGCGCCCCGGGAAGATCCACGGCCGTGCCCGAGCCGGGGGAGGCATCCCCGCTCCGCCCGGCCGTCTCGTCCGCACCCGGTGCGCCGGCCGACGCACCCGCCGCGGACGCGGCAGCGTCCGACGCCGGCTCCGTCCCGAATACGGCGTCGGCCCCCGGGGCCGCCGGGGTGCCGGTCTCCGGGGTCGGCGCGGCCGGTTGCCCGCCCGTCGCCGCAGCATCCCGCTCGGCTACGCCCTGCCCCCTCGCGCTCTCCCCGCTCTCAGCGGCGGAGACCCCGGCGTCCGCCGGCCCCGCGTCCGCCGCGCCCCCCGCCGGGGACGCCGCCGGGGACCTGCGCTCCCTGTGGTACTCGTCCTCCCCGTCGCGCCACTCCCGCAGCGCCTGCCGCACCCGGCGCAACTGGTCCACCTCCGGGTCGTACCCCGGTGGTGGGCCCGCGTCCGACGGCGGGGCCGCCGGTGGCGCGGAGGTGTCGGAGTCGGCGGGCGGTCCGGCGGTGTCCGACTCGGCCTCGCGCGGAGGCTCGCCGGGCTCCTGCCTCCACCAACTCGGCTTCCCCTGGTCCATGTTCTCCCCACACGTTCCGCATGCGACTGGGCGCGGACCGTCGCGGCCCGCAGTTGTTGCTCACCCGCCGGGCAGGCCCTAGCGATTCAATCAGGTGCATGCGGTCCAGCGCATCGCCCCGGGGCCGTCGCCTGGCCGGTCCCGGGAGGGGCATCACCGCGGGGGTGGGGTATTCCCGCTCATAGCGGTCTGCGGCGCGGACGTCGCCGGCTCGGTGACCGCGAAGACCGACAGCAGCGGCGGCTGCGGCGTCGCGGTCGTCGCCGCCGTTGCCGAGGCGGCGAGCTGCGCCGGGCCGCTCTGCATGCCGTACGGCACGACGGGGCCGGCGTCCTGCGCGCCGCCGGAGGTGGAGAGCTGGGGGTCGTACGAGTAGCGCGCGGGCACGCCGCGGTCGCCGGGGGTGACCGCCGGGGAACCGGCGGGGTCCACGACCGCCTCGATGGGCAGCGCGCCGCCGAGGGCGAGGGCGGCGAAGGAGACCGCGCCGGCGGCGGCGAACGCGAAGCGCCGCCCGCGGGCGGCGGCGGGCCGCTCGACCTCGTGGATCGGGAATCCGGGGCCGCCGTCAAGCACGGCGCCGTCGAGGACGCCGCCGCCGAAGCCGCCGGCCCGGGCGCCGCGCACGCCGCCGGTCCTGCCGCCCGTACGCGCGCTGCCGCCGGGCCGGTCCGCGAAGGGCGACCGGCGGGCGGCGTCGTCGAGGTCGACACCCGGCAGGTTCTCCAGCCGGGCCAGCAGCCCGTCCGAGGGAGGCGGCGGGGCGGCGGCGGAGAACACGCTCTTGAGCCGGCGCTGCTCGTCGGCCTCGGCCTTGCACCGCGGACACGTCGCCAGATGCGCCAGGACGCGGTCCCGGGAGTCATGGGGCAGCTCCCCGTCGACCAGCGCCGCCAGCGCTTCGCCCAGGTGCTGCTCGGCGGGCGACACCCCGCCCACGCTGCTCACAGCGTTCCGCCCTCCTCGTCCGAGCCGTGGGCGCCCTGCCCCGCCCCGGCGAGCGAGCGCTGCTCGGCCCTCGCCTCCGGGGAGCGGTGCTTGAGCGCCTTGCGCAGGTGGGAACGGCCGCGGTGGATCCGGCTGCGGACCGTGCCCAGCTTGACGCCCAGGGTGGCGGCGATCTCCTCGTACGACAGTCCCTCGATGTCGCACAGCACCACCGCTGCCCGGAACTCGGGCGCGAGGGTGTCCAGCGCCTGCTGGACGTCGGCGTCGAAGTGCGTGTCGTTGAAGTGCTGCTGCGGCGACGGCTCGCGGCTGGGCAGCCGCTCGGCGGCGTCGTCCCCGAGCGCGTCGAACCGGATGCGCTGCTTGCGGCGCACCTGGTCGAGGAAGAGATTCGTGGTGATGCGGTGCAGCCAGCCCTCGAAGGTCCCCGGGGTGTACGTCGACAGCGACCGGAAGACGCGGATGAAGACCTCCTGCGTGAGGTCCTCGGCGTCGTGCCGGTTCCCGGTGAGGCGATAGGCGAGACGGTAGACGCGACCGCTGTGGGTGCTGACGATCTCCTCCCACGAAGGCGGAGTCCACCCCTTGGACGACGCGTCGTCGGCCGGGAACGCGGAGAATCCGGCAACGGTCACGGTGTCGGCGGCGTGGCTGCGGTCGTCAGCATTGTCGGTCACGGATTTCGGCTCATCCGGTGCTCGGGACCCCCGGCGGAATCGCCGCGGGCCGCCCCGGTCGCCGGACGCGGCCGCACCTCCCCTGGTGGCTCTGGTGGTGTCCAGTAGGCCCCCTACCATATCCACCTCGCCCGTTAGCTCCGGATAAGCTCTTCCGACCGGGATTTTCCCGCATTCAGCGGAACCGTCCCCGCCGGCATCCTTACCTCGTCCGTATCACTTCCGTCTCCCCCAACGCACGGTCCGGCCAGCAGGTTCCCAGGGGCAGCGGATACAGTCACGCTTGCGACGGATGCAGGTGCAGGTGCCAACGGGGAACAGGAGAAGGCGATTACCGGCAACCGGCTGGCGAGCTGGTCGTTCGCGGAGGCGTACGGCACGGACGGTGCCGCGGACGCCGACAGCGGCCGGGCCGGGGCGGCCTCGGGCGACCCGGCGGCCTCGACGCGTGCGCAGGGTTCGGCGACGGCTGCGCTGCACTGGGCGCGCCAGCGGGCCCTGGAGGCGGGGCTGCGGCAGGTGTCCGCGGGCGCGGGCGCCGCGCTGCGGCTGCTGGCGGCGACGGCGGGCGCCAAGGCGGTGGTCGAGATCGGCACCGGCACGGGGGTCTCCGGCATCCACCTGCTGCAGGGCATGCGCCCCGGCGGGGTGCTGACCACCGTGGACCCGGAGCCGGAGCGGCAGCAGTTCGCGCGCCAGGCGTTCCGGGCGGCGGGGTTCGCCGCGAACCGGGCGCGGATCATCGTCGGCCGGGCGCTGGACGTGCTGCCGCGGCTGGCGGACGGCTCGTACGACATGGTCTTCTGCGACGGCGACCCGCTGGAGTGCCTGGAGTACCTGGGCGAATCGTTGCGCCTGCTGCGCCCGGGCGGCGTCGTGTGCTTCGAGGGCGTCTTCGCGGACGGCCGCACGGTGGACTCGGCGGCCCAGCCCGACGAGGTGCAGAAGCTGCGCGAGCTGCTGCGTGCGGTGAAGGAGAGCCGGGAGCTGATGCCCGCGCTGCTGCCGGTGGGGGACGGGCTGCTGTGCGCGGTCAAGCGCGAGGCGTGACCGACGTCACGCATGCGCGGGACGGCGCCGGGTCAGCCGGCGCCCGGTCAGGCCCCTGCCCCTGCGAGACGCCTGAGGGCGATCCGCCCCGGCCACCGTGTGGCCGGGGCGCATGCCGGGTTCTTCCGGACCTCGGTCCGACTAGCTGACGACCTTCTTCAGGGCGTCGCCGAGCGCGTCGGCTTCATCGGGGGTCAGCTCGACGACGAGCCGCCCGCCGCCTTCGAGCGGAACGCGCATGACGATGCCCCGCCCCTCCTTGGTCACCTCGAGCGGGCCGTCGCCCGTCCGCGGCTTCATGGCCGCCATGCTCGTTCCCCTTCCTGAAACCAGCTCTTCGTTGAAGCTTCGACGGCCCGTGGTCAGGCTCGTCGCCACCGGCATCGAACACAGTGCTTCTCGCCCATTATCCCGCATTGCCGGTCCTGATGACCAACATCGGTCCGCATACTCTCGACGACGTCCGACCGCAAAACCCCCCAATTCCCGCCAGAGGCATGCGATACTGCGCCCTTCCCGGCGGGGGCACGCCGCGATTCGATTTGACGCACGTCACATGTCGCGGAGGCGTGATCTCCGCCATGCTGGCCGCACCGGACGAGATGCGGCACAGTCCCGGTCACCCCGGGGCGCAGCGAAGGGAAGAACATGGCGGACACCGTGCTGTACGAGGTCGCCGACGGGCTCGCGACCGTCATCCTCAACCGCCCGGACGCGATGAACGCCCTTGACACCGAGACCAAGAACGCCCTGCGCGACACCCTGCGGCGGGCGGCGGAGGACGACGCCGTACGGGCCGTGCTGCTCACCGGCGCGGGGCGGGCGTTCTGCGTGGGGCAGGACCTCAAGGAGCACGTCGGCACGCTTGCGGCGACCCGGGCCGCGCAGCGTACGGACCACGCGATGGACACCGTCGCCGAGCACTACAACCCCATCGCCGCCACCATCGCCGGCATGCCGAAGCCGGTGGTCGCGGGCGTCAACGGGGTCGCCGCGGGGGCCGGCGCGGGCTTCGCGTTCGCGGCGGACTACCGCGTGGTGGCCGACAGCGCGTCGTTCAACACCTCCTTCGCGGGCGTCGCGCTGACCGCGGACTCCGGCGTCTCCTGGACCCTCCCCCGCCTCGTCGGCCACGGCCGGGCCGCCGACCTGCTGCTCTTCCCGCGCCGGATCCCGGCGGCGGAGGCGCTGGCGCTGGGCATCGCGAACGTCGTCGTGCCGGCGGCGGACCTGGCCGCGGAGGCGGCGGCGGTGGCCCGCCGGCTCGCGGCGGGGCCGACGGGGGCGTACGCGGCGATCAAGGAGTCGCTGGCGTACGCGGCGGGGCACGGGTTCGCGGAGACGCTGGCGAAGGAGGCGGAGCTGCAGTCGCGGGCGGGCGCGTCGGAGGACCACAGGATCGCGGTGGAGTCCTTCGTGGCGAAGGAGGAACCGCGCTTCACGGGCCGGTGACCACCGGCGCCGGCAACGGCGGGTACGCGCCAGCGCGCGTCGCGCCGGAACGGCTGCCCCCGGGGCTCACGCACCCCGTGAGCGCCGGTGCGCTACGAGCGTGGCCGCGCACCGCCCGCCGCAGGGCTACCGCGCGTGGCAGTCGGCGAGGTGGTCGTCGACCAGGCCGCACGCCTGCATCAGCGCGTACGCCGTCGTCGGCCCCACGAACCGCACGCCGCGCCGCTTCAGCTCCTTGGCCAGCGCCGTTGACTCCGGCGTGGTGGCCGGTACGTCCGCGAGCGTGCGCGGGACGGGGCGGCCGGCGGGGTCCGGGGCGTACGACCAGATCAGGGCGTCCAGCTCGCCGGGGGCCCAGGTGGCGAGGGTCTGGGCGTTGGCGATCGTGGCCCGCACCTTCAGCCGGTTGCGGATGATGCCGGGGTCGGCGAGCAGGCGGCCCTCGTCCTCGGCGCAGAACGCCGCCACCGCGGCGATGCGGAAGCCGGCGAAGGCGGCCCGGAAGCCCTCGCGGCGGCGCAGGATGGTCAGCCAGGACAGCCCGGACTGGAACGCCTCCAGCGACAGCCGCTCGAAGAGCGCGTCGTCGCCGTGCACGGGCCGGCCCCACTCCTCGTCGTGGTACGCGACGTAGTCCTCGGCGGACAGCCCCCAGGGGCAGCGCAGCAGCCCGTCGGGCCCGGCCACGGCCCCGCCGTCGGCGCTCACGGCCGCCCGTCCCGGCCGCCGCGCGGGTCCTGACCGCCGAGTTCGTACCTGCCGAGGTCGTGCCCGCCCAGCTCCCGGCCGTCCATGCCCCGGCTGCCCGTCTCACGGCCGTCCAGGGCCGGGTCGCCGTTGCCCCGGCCGCCCGCGTCCGCACCGCCGCCGCCGAGACCCGGCCGGTAGTCCGGCGGGGCGCCCGGCCCCGGGCCGCGGTACGCCGCCGCGTGCGCCCCCGCCAGCGCCGCCTCCAGCTCCGCGATGCGCGCGTCCCGCTCCGCCAGCTCCGCGCCGACGCGGTCCAGCGCGTCGTCCACGTCGTCCATGCGGTATCCGCGCAGCGCGACCGGCAGCCGCAGCGCGGCGATGTCGGCGCGGCCCAGCGGGCGGTCGGACGGCAGCGGGTCATGGAGCCGCTCCGGCTGCGGCTCGGTGAGCTCCTCCTCGCCGTTCCCCGCCAGCACGACGGTGACCGCGGCGACGACCGCGACCATGGCGATGAGCATGAACCAGAACACGATGTCTCCGAAGTGGACAGCCCGGGCGCCCGGTGGCCGCGCCCGGTGCGCCGGGTGGCTGCGCCCCACCATAGCCGGGGCCGCTGACAGCCCCCAGGGCCCGGCCCGACGGGCCGCACCGGCACCGTGACCGGCCGCACCGCGCCCGCGGGCTATGGTCGCGTAAGGAGCCCGGGGCCGTCGCCCCGGAGGGTGTCTGAGGAGGCAGCATGCTGCGACTGGGGTCGCGCACTTTCGCCGCGCACGAGCCGGTGATCATGGCGATCGTCAACAGGACCCCGGACTCCTTCTACGACCAGGGCGCCACCTTCCGCGACGAGCCGGCGCTCGCCCGCGTCGAGCAGGCGGTCGCGGAGGGCGCGGCGATCATCGACGTCGGCGGGGTGAAGGCCGGCCCCGGCGAGGAGGTGTCGGCCGCGGAGGAGGTGCGCCGCACGGCGGGCTTCATCGCCGAGGTGCGCCGCCGCCACCCCGACGTCGTGATCAGCGTGGACACCTGGCGGCACGAGGTCGCCGAGGCCGCCTGCGCGGCCGGCGCCGACCTGCTCAACGACGCCTGGGGCGGCGTCGACCCGCTGGTCGCCGAGGTCGCCGCCCGGTACGGCGCGGGGCTCGTGTGCACCCACGCGGGCGGCGTACGGCCGCGCACCCGGCCGCACCGCATCGCGTACGAGGACGTGATGGCCGACATCCTGCGGGTCACCCTGGGGCTCGCGGAGCGGGCCGTGGAGCTGGGCGTACGCCGCGACGCGATCATGATCGACCCCGGTCACGACTTCGGCAAGAACACCCGGCACTCGCTGGAGGCCACCCGCAGGCTCGGCGAGATGACGGCGGCGGGGTGGCCGGTGCTCGTCTCGCTGTCGAACAAGGACTTCGTCGGCGAGACGCTGGACCGGCCGGTCAAGGAGCGGCTGGTCGGCACGCTCGCCACCACGGCGGTCTCGGCGTGGCTGGGGGCGCAGGTGTACCGGGTGCACGAGGTGGCCGAGACCCGGCAGGTGCTGGACATGGTGGCCGCCATCGCGGGCCACCGCCCGCCCGCGGTCGCGCGCCGCGGGCTCGCCTAGCGTCCCCGTACCCCCCGTACGGGCACGGGCCCTACGGCGTCTCCTTCGTGACCAGCGCCACGGCCTCGGCCACGTCGTCCGTGATGTGGAACAGGTCGAGGTCCCGCTCCGCGGCCTTGCCGCCGTCCACGACGGTCTTGCGCAGCCAGTCGACGAGCCCGCTCCAGTACTCGCTGCCGAAGAGGACGATCGGGAACCGCGTCACCTTCTTCGTCTGCACCAGGGTCAGCGCCTCGAACAGCTCGTCCATCGTGCCGAAGCCGCCGGGGAGCACCACGAAGCCCTGGGAGTACTTCACGAAGCACGTCTTGCGCACGAAGAAGTAGCGGAAGTTCACCCCGAGGTCGACGTATCTGTTGAGCCCCTGCTCGAAGGGCAGCTCGATGCCCAGCCCGACGGACAGCCCGCCCGCCTCCAGCGCGCCCTTGTTCGCCGCCTCCATCACCCCGGGCCCGCCGCCGGTGATCACCCCGAAGCCGGCGTCGACCAGCCCCTTGCCGATGGCGGCGCCGGTCGCGTACTCCTTGCTGTCCGGCGCCGTACGGGCCGAGCCGAAGACGCTGATCGCGGGCCCCACCTCGGCGAGCGCGCCGAACCCCTCGACGAACTCCGCCTGCATCCGCAGCACCCGCCACGGGTCCTCGTGCACGTACTCCGCGGCGCGCTCCCGGGTGTCCAGCAGGTGCTGGTCCATCGTCCCGCGCTGGATGCGGCTGCGGCGGCGGACGACGGGGCCCAGCCGCTGCTCGTGGAACTCCTCCCGGTTGCCCACAGGCGCGCTCCCTTCCTCGTTGTCTCTGGTGATTCCTCGTGTTTCCGTACGACTCTTCCCGTACGACGATCTCCGGGCCCAGGCTAGGCGAAGCGGCTCGAAGCCAGGTGAACACCGGCAGGAATCCGGGCGGAACACCCGGTGACGCGGCCTTGCCCCACAGCCTCACGGCTTCAGAGCCTCACGGCGTCACGCGGTGAGCCAGGCCCGCAGCCGCTCTTCGCAGTGGTGGATACGGGCCGTGTGCACGTGCTCGTCGCGCTTGTGCGCGCAGTTCGGGTCGCCGGGACCGTAGTTCACCGCCGGGATGCCGAGGGCCGTGAAGCGGGCGACGTCGGTCCAGCCGTACTTCGGCCGCGGGGTGCCGCCGACGGCGGCGGTGAACGCGGCGGCGGCGGGGTGGGCGAGGCCGGGCAGGGCGCCGGGGGCGCTGTCCTCGACGGTGATCTCCGCGACGCCGCAGCCGGCGAAGTACTCCCGTACATGGGCGATCGCCTGCTCCTCGGAGCGGTCCGGGGCGTAGCGGAAGTTGACCGTGACCTCGCAGACGTCGGGCACGACGTTGCCCGCGACGCCGCCCGAGACGCGGACGGCGTTGAGGCCCTCGCGGTACTCCAGGCCGTCGATGACGGCGTGCCGCGACTCGTACGCGGCGAGCCGGGCCAGCACGGGGGCGGCGGCGTGGATGGCGTTGGCGCCGAGCCAGCTCCGGGCGGAGTGCGCGCGTTCGCCCTCGGTGCGCAGCACGGCGCGCAGCGTGCCCTGGCAGCCGCCCTCGATCTCGCCGTCGGACGGCTCCAGCAGCACGGCGAAGTCGCCGGCGAGCCAGTCGGGGTGGCGCTCGGCGAGGCGGCGCAGGCCGTTGCGGGAGGCTTCGACCTCCTCGTTGTCGTAGAAGACGAAGGTGAGGTCGCGGTTGGGCGCGGGCACGGTGGCGGCGATGCGCAGTTGGACGGCGACGCCGGACTTCATGTCGGAGGTGCCGCAGCCCCACAGGACGCCGTCCTCGTACGTGCCGTCCAGGCGCGAGGGCACGTTGCCGACGACGGGGACGGTGTCGATGTGCCCGGCGAGCACGACACGCTCGGCGCGGCCGAGACCGGTCCGCGCGACGACGGCGTCGCCGTCGCGGTCCACCTGAAGGTGGCCGAGCCCGCGCAGCGCGGTCTCGACCGCGTCGGCGAGGTGCTTCTCCGCGCCGCTGACGGAGGCCGTGTCGACGAGCTGTGCGGTGAGCCGTGCGGCATCGAGCGTCAAGTCCATGGCGACGACCCTACGGCCCGTCCCGCCGCACCCCTCGCGCTACGGTGGGGCGCGTGCCCGCCTCCGACGTCCTCCGCCGCCGCCTGCTCCGCGCCCTCGTCGCGCTCGCGGTGCTCGGCGGTGTGGGCGCGTATCTGCTGATCCACCTCAACACCGGCGGCGGGCCCGCGCCGCGCTGCGAGGTGCGCGGCAAGGGCGACGGCGAGGCGTACGAGCTGGATCCGGAACAGGCCGCCAACGCCGCGACGATAAGCGCCGTGGCGTCCTCCCGGCGGCTGCCGGAGCCCGCGGTGACCATCGCGCTGGCCACGGCCATGCAGGAGTCGCAACTGCGCAACATCGGGCACGGCGACCGCGATTCGCTCGGTCTCTTCCAGCAGCGCCCGTCCCAGGGCTGGGGCACGGAGGAGCAGATCCTCGACCCGGTGTACGCCACCGGCAAGTTCTACGAGCGCCTGGTGGAGATCCCCGGCTACTCCCGGCTGCCGCTCACCGACGCCGCGCAGCGCGTCCAGCGCAGCGGCTATCCGCAGGCGTACGCGAAGCACCAGCCGGCCGCCGCCCGGCTGTCCGCCGCGCTCACGGGCCGCCACGGCGGCGCCTTCACCTGCACGACGGCCAAGGGCGGCACCCGCGCCGGCGACCCCGCGCTGCTGCGCAAGGCGCTGCGCCGGGAGTTCGGCGCCGGCGTGCTGCCGGAGGCGGACGCCGCCGGCAAGGAGGCCGGGGGGACGAGCGGGGGCGACGGCGGGCAGGTGCTGGTGCTGCCGGTCGCCGGGGACTCCGCGGGCAGCGCTGCGGACGCGACGCGCCGCGGCTGGGAGCTGGCGCACTGGGCGGTGGCGCAGGCGCCGCGGCTGCGCGTCGCGCAGGTGTCCTTCGCGGGCCGCGAGTGGCGGGCCGAGGACTCGGCCGAGGGCTGGCGGAAGGCCGAGGGCGCGAACGCGGAGGCGGGCGCGGCGTCCGTCCGGATCGTCACCGAGCCGTAGCGCGCCCTCCTTCGTACGGGCGAAGCCGGTCAACCCGGACTGACGGCGGGATGCCGTTTCCCGTTCTTTTCCACGATCCGGCAAATCCCCGGTGAGCACGGGTCTCCGCGTCGTCGAACGACGCTCGCACCGACCCGCTTTGCCCGGCTTTCTGGCGAAGCAGATTATGCGACGCATTACCAACTCTTTACGTGGGGCAGCCGCAACCTTCGGGCGCCTCACGCGGTAGTCACAGCGTCCGCCCGGCGGACGTGCCCAGTCAGTAACCCTCCGTCAAAGGAGCACCATGTCTCAGCCCCTGAAGCGCCACCTCGCCCGGGTCGCACTCGTCGTCGCCGCCGGTGCCGCCCCGGTCATCGGCGCCGCGGGTGCCGCCAGCGCCGTCTCGCTGCCCAGCACGAACGACCTGAGCCCGATCAGTGCCCTGGAAGCCGGCACGCTGCCCCAGACCCTCTCCCAGACCGGCAGCGATGCACTCGCCGCCGGTGGCGACACCGCAGCGAAGCTCGGCGAGAGCGCAGGACCGACCACCGAGCAGGCCCTGACCGCGCTCCAGGACACCACCGGCAAGACCGTCGAGCAGGGCCAGAAGGCGGTCGGCGACACCGCTGCGGGCCTGACCCCCGACCTGCCCACGTCGGCGCTGGGAATCGTCTGAGCCCGCTCCGGCCGACCCACGAGGCCGCCGGCGGCCCGCGGAGCCGTCCTCCGCGGGCCCGGCGCCTCGCCGGGCCCGCGCCGGGTCCGCCGGCGGCGCTGCGGCGCCCTCGGCCCCGTAGCGCCGGAATCCGCTAGCCCCGCAGCGCCCCCAGCCGCGCCACGGCGGCGGCCACGCGCTCGTCCGTGGCCGTGAACGCCACCCGTACGAACCTCTCCCCCGCGGCCCCGTAGAACTCCCCCGGCGCCACCGCGATCCCCAGCTTCGCCAGCTCCGCGACCGTGTCCCAGCACGGCTCGTCCCGCGTCGCCCACAGATACAGCGACGCCTCGCTGTGCTCGATCCGGAAGCCCGCCCCCGTCAGCGCCTCGCGCAGCGCGGCCCGCCGGCGGGCGTAGCGCTCGCGCTGCTCGGCCACGTGCCCCGCGTCGCCCAGGGCGGTGATCATCGCCTGCTGCACCGGCTTCGGCACCATCATCCCCGTGTGCCTGCGCACCGCGACCAGCTCGCGCACCAGCGCCGCGTCGCCGCCGGCGAACCCCGCGCGGTAGCCGGCGAGGTTGGAGCGCTTCGACAGCGAGTGGACGGCGAGCAGGCCCTCGTACGAGCCCTCGCTGACCGACGGGTGCAGCACGGACACCGGGTCGGTCTCCCAGCCCAGCTCCACGTAGCACTCGTCGGAGGCGACGAGCACCCCGTGCGCCCGCGCCCACGCCACCGTGCGGCGCAGCCCGGCCGCGTCCAGGGTGCGTCCCGTGGGGTTCGACGGGGTGTTCAGCCAGAGCAGCTTCAGGCGCGCCGGGTCGAGGTCCGCGACCGGATCGGCGTACGTCACCGGCTCCGCGCCCGCCGTCAGCGCCCCGATCTCGTACGTCGGATACGCGAGCCGCGGGTACGCCACCTGGTCCCCCGGCTCCAGACCCAGCATCGTCGGCAGCCAGCCGACCAGCTCCTTGGTGCCGATCGCCGGCAGCACCGCGTCCGGCGCGAGCCGGGCCCCGAGCCGCCGGCCGAACCAGCCGGCGATCGCCTCGCGCAGCGCCGGGGTGCCCCAGGCGAGCGGATAGCCGGGGCTGTCGGCGGCGTCCGCGAGCGCGGCCCTGACCACCTCGGGAACGGGGTCGACGGGGGTGCCGACGGACAGGTCGACGATGCCGCCCGGATGGGCGGCGGCAGCGGTCTTGTAAGGCTCCAGCCGGTCCCAGGGGAAGACGGGCAGCCGGTCGGTGACGGGTCGCACTCTCACGTCCTCAATCGACGCAACAGCCCCCGCCGATCAGCCCGGAGCGGACGGGGCGGGGGCACTGCGTATCGCCGTGGTTCTCAGGTATTACTCGTCGTGCTCCTGCGGCGGGAGGGCCGCGACGATCGGGTGGTCCCGCTCGATCAGGCCGAGCTTCGAGGCGCCACCAGGCGAGCCGAGGTCGTCGAAGAACTCGACGTTCACCTTGTAGTAGTCCTTCCACTCCTCAGGAGTGTCGTCCTCGTAGAAGATCGCCTCTACGGGGCAGACCGGCTCGCACGCACCGCAGTCGACGCATTCGTCCGGGTGGATGTACAAGAACCTCTGGCCCTCGTAGATGCAGTCGACGGGGCACTCCTCAATGCAGGCCTTGTCCTTGAGATCCACACAAGGCTCTGCGATGACGTAGGTCACGCTGTCGTTCCTCCTCGATCAGGCTGGCGGCGCGGGAGCGCGGCGTGTCGATGCCCGCACCTAGTATCTCCGTTCCGGGGCACGGAGCGAACAAGAGGGGCGTGGAGAGCTGTGGAATTCACCACTGGGGCGCGGCTCGAAGTCCGTATCACCCCCGCTGACGTGGGAAAACGCGTTTCGGTACGGCGGCTGACAGATGCCTGCGAGGCGGACGCGCGGTTCACGGACGCGGTCGGCGTGCTCACATCGTGGGACGCCGGGGAACTCCGTCTCACCAGGCGGAACGGCCAGGTAGTGCGGATTCCGGAGGCCGCCGTGGTGGCGGCGAAGGTGGTGCCGGCCGCGCCGGCGCGGCGGCGCGGCCCGGCGGCGACGGCGGCAGAACTGACCCGGGTGGCGGCACGGGGGTGGCCGCCGGTGACGAGCGAACGCCTGGGCGACTGGGAGCTGCGGGCCTCGGACGGCTTCACGAGCCGCGCCAACTCGGTGCTGCCGCTGGGCGGCCCCGGGCTGCCGCTGGACGCGGCGCTGGCGCGGGTGACGCGGTGGTACGGGGAGCGGGGGCTGCCGGCGCTGGTGCAGGTCGCGACAGGCCCAGCAGGCCCAGCAGGCCCAGCAGGGACGGCAGGCACAGCAGGCACGGCAGGCACAGCAGGCACGGAAGGGACGGCAGGGACGGCGGGCACGGCGGAGCCGCTGGCGGCGGAGCTGGACGCGCGGGGCTGGACGGTGCAGCGGGCGGCGCTGATGCAGGTGGGCGAGCTGGCGCCGGTGGCGGACGCGGACCGCGGCCCGGAGAGGGGCCCGGACGGGGGCCCGGACAGGGGCGGCGCAGAGCGGGTGGAGCTGTCCCGTACGACGTCCGCGGCGTGGTTCTCGCTCTACCACCGGGCCGCGGAACTGACACCGGCCGCGCGCACGGTGCTCGAAGGCGGCCCGTCGGTGTGGTTCGCGACGGTCCCGGGGCCGGACGGCGCTCCGGCGGCGATCGGCCGCTGCGTGGTCGACGGCCGCTGGGCGGGCTTCGCGGCGGTCGAGGTCGCCCCCGCCCACCGCCGCCGCGGCCTGGCGACGGCGGTGATGGCGGCCCTGGCCGCCCGCGCCCTCGAGGAGGGCGCCTCGGCGGCGTACCTCCAGGTGGAGCCGGACAACGCCCCGGCCCTGTCCCTCTACGCGGGCCTGGGCTTCACCACCCACCACGCCTACCACTACCGCCACCACCCGACGGCGTAGCGGGCGGTGGACAGCCCTGCGGCCGGCACGAGCCGGCGCCCCCTGCAAGGCACGCCCGGACCGGCACAACCGTGCGGGAGACAGCACAGGGGGCAGACCCGTCAGGCACCCCGTGGACGGTAGGTCACAGCCGCCTGCCGCCCGCGGCGCACAGCCGCCCCGCAAGGCGCGGCAGGCGCAATGCCTGCACTCCACCGCTCCACCGCCACGCCGACCAGCCGCGGGAGGCAGCCGCACCCGGCGGAGCCCCCGTGGCAGCGCGCCGCAGGCGGCCCTGCACGGGCCGTGCGCCGGCGGGCGTCGCACAATGGGGTGATGAGTATGTCCGGGGTCGGCCACCGGGCCCGGTTCGCGGAGGAGGCCCGCGTGCCGCGGCCGGACCTTGCGCTGCTCTGCCTGCTCGTCGCGGCCGAGACCGACCCCGCCCTCGACGAGGGCGGCATCGACGCCGTGCAGGTGGAGCTGGACGAGCTGGCCGGGCAGTTGCCGTACGCACCCGGAGGGCCCCGCGCATGGGCGCGGGCCGCCGCCGGACTGCTCGGCGAGCGCTACGGGTTCCACGGGACGCCCGGCGACTACCGGCGGCTGGAGTCGTCCCAGCTCCACGAGGTGCTGCGCCGCCGCCGCGGGCTGCCGATCATGCTCTCCGTCGTCTGGATGGAGGTCGCCCGCCGCGCCGGAGCGCCGGTGCACGGCGTGGCCCTCCCCGGGCACTTCGTCGTCGGCTTCGGCCCGCCCCCCACCGGACCCGCCGCGCCCGCCGCGGGCGACTGGGTGCTGGCCGACCCCTTCGACGGCGGCCGGCTCCTCTCCCCCGACGACGCCGAGCGGCTCGTCGCCGAGGCCACCGGCGGCGAGCCGCTGTCGCCCGCGATGCTCGTACCCGCCGACCCGCTGGGCATCGTGCTGCGCATCCTCAACAACATCCGCGCCTGGGCCGCCCCCCGCCCCGAGCGGTCCGACGTCCAGCTCGCCGCCGTCGAACTCGCCCTGCTGCTCCCCAGCCACCCCGCCCGGCTGCGCCACGAGCACGCCCAACTCCTCATCGCCCGCGGCGACTTCACCGCCGGGGCGGCGGAGCTGGAGGAGTACGCCTCGGTGATAGCGGCGATGGAGCCGCAGGCCGCCGACGCCCTGCGCCGCCAGGCCCGCGCCGCCCGCGCCCGCCTCAACTGAGCACGGCTCCGGGCAGCCCGCAGCAGCCCCCGGGCGGCACCGGGCCCACGGCAGCGGGGCCGGTGCCCGACGGCACCGGCCCCGCTGCGACTGCGTACGCGCTACTCCTTGACCGCAGCCCCGTCCGCGCTGTCCTCCAGCGCCGCCAGCGCCTTGTCCATGATGACCACTTCCTCGCGCTCCACCGTCGGCTCCTCCGGGAAGTGGCACGCCGTCAGGTGCCCGGCGTTGTTGCCGCCGATCTGCACCAGCGGCGGCTCCTGCTGCCCGCACAGGTCCTGCGCCTTCCAGCACCGCGTGCGGAACCGGCAGCCCGACGGCGGGTTGATCGGCGACGGCACGTCCCCCGCCAGCCGGATGCGCTCCCGCGGCGCCTCGTCCTCGTCGTCCGAGAGGGTCGCCTCCGGGACGGCCGAGAGCAGGGCGTGGGTGTACGGGTGCCGCGGCCGGGCGTAGATGTCGTCCCGGTCGCCGATCTCGACGATCTTCCCCAGGTACATGACCGCGACGCGCTGCGAGAAGTGCCGCACGATCGCCAGGTCGTGCGCGATGAACAGGAACGCGATGCCCATCTCCCGCTGCAGCTCCTGCAGCAGGTTGACGACCTGCGCCTGGATCGACACGTCCAGCGCCGAGACCGGCTCGTCCGCCACGATCAGCTTCGGCTGCAGGGCCAGCGCCCGCGCGACCCCGATGCGCTGCCGCTGGCCGCCGGAGAACTCGTGCGGGAAGCGGTTGTAGTGCTCGGGGTTGAGGCCGACGGTCTCCAGCAGCTCGCGGACCCGCTTCTCCCGCCCGCCGGGCGGGGTGATCCCGTTGACCTCCATCGGGCTGCTGATGATGGTGCCGACGGTCTGCCGCGGGTTCAGCGACGAGTACGGGTCCTGGAAGATCATCTGGATCTCGGACCTGATCGGCGCCATTTCCTTGCGCTTGGCGTACGTGATGTCCTGGCCGCGGTACGTGATCTTGCCGCCGGTCGGCTCCAGCAGCCGCGTCAGCAGCCGCCCGGTCGTCGACTTGCCGCAGCCGGACTCGCCGACCAGGCCCAGGCTCTCGCCGGCACGTACCTCCAGATCGACACCGTCGACCGCCTGTACCGCGCCGACCTGCCGCTTGATCGGGAAGCCGCCCATGATCGGGAAGTGCTTCGTGAGCCCCTCGACGGTGAGCAGCTCCTCGCCCGTCGCTGGCGCGGTCCCGTCCTGCGGGCCGGGGAGGGTGAGTTCTTCGCTCATGGTGGTCAGTCGCTCCCTAGCCCAGCCGGGGCTTGATCTGCTCGATGAAGATGTCCTGCTTCTGCCCGGCGCTCAGATGGCAGGCGGCCCCGCGGCCCTCGGGCAGCGCCGGCCGGTCCGTACGGCAGGCGACGCCGCCCACGTCCCCCACGAAGCCGCACCGCGGGTGGAACGGGCAGCCAGGCGGCGGGCTCAGCAGGCTGGGCGGGGTGCCCTTGATCGGCGACAGCGGCACGTTCACGTCCGACGACAGCCGCGGCATGCTGCTCAGCAGGCCCCAGGTGTACGGGTGCTGCGGCTTGCGCAGCACCTCGCGGGTGCTGCCCCGCTCCACGGCGCGCCCCGCGTACATCACCAGGATGTCGTCCGCGACGTTCGCGATGACGCCGAGGTCGTGGGTGATGAAGACGATCGCGGAGCCGAACTCGTCCTGCAGGCTCCTGATCAGGTCGAGGATCTGCGCCTGCACGGTCACGTCGAGCGCGGTGGTCGGCTCGTCGGCGATCAGCAGGTCGGGGTTGCAGACCAGCGCCATCGCGATCATCGCGCGCTGCCGCATGCCGCCGGAGAACTGGTGCGGGTAGTCGTCCGCGCGCAGCTTGGGGTTGGGGATGCCGACCTTGTCCAGCATCTCCACGGCCCGCTGGTGCGCCTCGCGCTTGGAGACGCCCATGTGCTTGCGGTACGGCTCGGCGATCTGCCGGCCCACCGTGTAGAACGGCGAGAGCGCGGTCAGCGGATCCTGGAAGATCATCGCCATCTTGTTGCCGCGCAGCCGCTCCAGCTTGCGCTCGGGCGCGCCGATCAGCTCTTCGCCGTCGAGGCTGATGGAGCCCTCGATGTTGGTGAACATCTGGTTGTGCAGGCCCAGCACGGTCAGGTTGGTGACCGACTTGCCGGAGCCGGACTCGCCGACGATGCCCAGGGTCTTGCCGCGCTCGACGTCGAAGGAGAGACCGTCGACGGCCTTGACGACGCCGTCCTCGGTGGTGAACTGCACGCGCAGGTCCTGCACCGAGAGGAAGGCACCGCCCGCGGACGGAGCGGAACCTTCCGATTCCTTGGTCAGGGTGGTCACTGCTCTTCTCCTAGGACAGACGGATGCGCGGGTCGATGAAGGCGTACGCCGCATCGACGATGACGTTCATCAGGATGATCATGGCGGACGAGAACATCAGCACGCCCATGAGCACCGGCAGGTCCGCCTTGAAGACGGAGCTGATGGAGAGGTTGCCGATGCCGGGCAGCGAGAACGTGAACTCGGTGATGATCGCGCCGCCCAGCAGGCTGCCGAGGTCGATACCGAAGATCGTGACGACCGGGATCAGGGCGCCGCGCCAGGCGTAGCGGAAGAAGACCGTGGGTCCTGACATGCCCTTGGCCTTGGCCGTCCTGACGTGCTCCTCCTGCAACTGCTCGATCATCGTGGACCGCACCATACGGGTGTAGTTCGACGCGAAGATCGTGGACAGCACCGCCCAGGGGAGGATCAGTCCGACCGCCCACTTCCACGGGTTGTCGGTGATCGGGTGGTACACCGGGTCGCTGAAGATCCCGCTGCTGTACACCAGCGCCCACAGCACGAGCGGGCCGATGAAGTAGATCTGCAGCGAGCCGATGACCAGCGAGCTGCCGCTGACGAACTTGTCGAGCGCGGTGCCGCGCCGCCAGGCTGCGACCATGCCCGCGCCGACGCCGAAGAAGAGGAAGACGAGGGCCGCGCCGATGGTGAGCGACAGGGTGGTGGGGAAGCGGTCCGTGATGAGGGTCAGGACGTTCTCATCGTGCACGAAGGAGCGGCCGAGACAGGGCGCGGGGCAGTCCCCCGTCGGGTAGGAACGCCCGGTGAAGAAGCCGGAGATGAAGTGCCAGTACTGCACCCAGACCGGATCGCTGAGGCCGAGGGTGTCGCGGATGATTTCGAGGTTCTCCGGCGTGCACTTCTCCCCGCAGGAGATGCGGGCGGGGTCACGCGGGATGGCGAAGAACAGGAAGAAACAGACCGCGCTGAGGATCAGCAGGATGATCAATGCGCCGATTGTCCGGCGAATCAGGAAACGAAGCATGACTGTGGGCTGCTTTCGAAGGACAAAGCGGCGACGTGGACTGAAAGGTGGGTGCGCGGGGCCCGCCGATCGGGCGGGCGCCCGCGCACCCGGAGTGGTGCTACTGCTTCAGGTAGAGCTTGCGCAGGTCGATGTCACCGATGACGTCGTCGTACTGCACGCCGCCGATGTTCGAACCGTAGAGCTGGATCTGCTTGTAGTACGTGATCGGGATGTTGGAGATCAGGTCCTCCACCACGTACTGGGAGAGCTTGTTCCACTCCTTGGCCGCCTCGGCCGGGTCCGTGATCGTCTGGATCCGGTCGATTTCCTTGTTGACGTGGTCGTCGTTGGTGTGCGAGTAGTTCGACGAGCCGTCCTGGATCTGGCGGCCGTCGTACAGCGGCGGGACCACGGTGCTCGCGGACGGCCAGTCGGCACCCCACGCGCTCACGTACATGTCGAACTCGTTGTCGACGAGACCGATCTGGTCGTAGTACGTCTCGGCCGCGATCTCCTTGCGCTGGACGTCGAAGCCCGCTTCCTCAAGCGTGGCCTCCATCGTCGGCGAGTAGTTCTGGCCCTCGGGGGTGTTGATGTAACCCCAGGTGAGCTTGTAACCGGTCTCGCCGGCGTCTTCCAGGATCTTCTTGGCCTTGGCCGGGTCGCCCAGCGGCTTCGCCAGCTTGCCGAAGGGGTCGTAGCCGTCCTCGTAGCCGGAGACGGTCGGGCTGATCAGACCGCCGGCCAGCTCGTGGCCCTGCGGGCCGCCGAACGCCTGCTGGTACGGCTGGATGGGCAGCGCGTACGCGATGGCCTCACGGACCTTCTTGTTCTTGACCCGGTCCATGTTGATGGCCATCTGGGAGACGTACGGCTGGTAGCCGTTGACCGAGCGCTTCAGCGCCTCGGCGTCCTTGTTCAGCTTCGGCAGCGAGGCCGCGTCCACGGCGTTGCTGAAGCTGACCGAGTCCTTGTTGACACCCTTGTCGGCCATCAGCCGCTCGGTCGAGGTCTCGTACTGGATGTTGAACGTGATCTCGTACTTGTCCGGGTAGGCGTTCCGCGTCACGTCGGTCGCCGGGTCCCAGTGCTCGTTCTTGACCAGCGTCATCGACTTGCCGGTCTTGAAGGACTCGATCTTGTACGGACCCGCCGTCATCGGGGTCTTGTCGTACTTCTCCTGGGTGTCCTTCGCCTCGGAGACCATCGAGTAGCCCGGCATCGCCAGGGCGTACGGGAGGTCCGGCTGCGGCTTCTTGAACTTGAAGACGATGGTCTTGTCGTCCGGCGTCTCCAGGATGGAGTCCGGCAGGTGGTCACCCTTGTACGGGCCGTCGGGCAGGATGTCGCGGTACTCGGTGCCCGGGGTGTCGGCCAGCCACTGCTGGATGTAGACCGGACCGTCGTTGATGAACTCGGCGAACTGCCGCTCGAAGGTGTGCCGGACGTCCTTGGCCGTGATCGGCGTGCCGTCCGCCCACTTGATGTTGTCCTTGAGCGTGTACGTCCAGGTCTTGCCGCCGTCGGAGGGCTTGCCGCTGTCCGTGGCGAGGTCGCCGACCAGGGTCTGCTTGCCGTTGAAGTCGGCCTTGTAGCCGGTCAGCCCGCGGTGGATCAGCCGCGCCAGGGCACCCTCGTCGGAGACGTATATCTGCCCCGGGTCGAGGTGCGCGAAGCTGTCACGCTGCGGGACGTTGATCGTGCCGCCCTCCTGGGCGCCCTTCACCTCGGGGGCGGGGCCGGTGGACGCCTTGGCGTCACCGAACGGGATCTGCGCCTGCTGCTCCGCGGCCTTCTTCTTCTCGTCCTGCTGCGCGTCGGTGTTCTCCGAGCCGCTGCTGCAGCCGCTGAGGGCCAGAGCCCCCGCGGCGAGCCCCGCCACTACGGCGTGCGATCTGCGTGCACCCCTGATTTTCACTGTCTACCACCCTGTCTGTCGGTCTTGACTTGCTGTGTGCGTGTTCACACCCGTTGCCACGGCGGTCGCACCCTGGCGGCGGTACGAACGTCAGCGCGCGGCCTTCGGATCGAACGCGTCGCGGACAGAGTCCCCCAGCAAGTTGAAGGCCACCACGAAGATCACCATGGCGATGCCGGGGAAGAACATGAACGTGGGAACGGTCTCGGACACGTCCGCGGCCCGGGAGAACATCAGCCCCCAGTCGGGGGTCGGGTTCACCAGGCCGACGCCGAGGAACGACAGTCCCGCGGCGTTCGTCACGACGAGCGGCAGCTCGAAGGTTCCCTGCACGAGGATGGGTGTGACGAGGTTCGGCAGCATCTCCTTGCGGATGATCCGCCAGTTCGACGCGCCGCTCACCTTGGCGGCTTCGACGAACTCGCGTTCACGCATCGACAGCGCAACACCGCGCACGATGCGGGCCATGCGCATCCAGTTCAGCGCCGCGAGCACGCCGATCAGCACCGCGACCCGCAGCCAGGTGGGCGTCGCGTCCTCGGGAGCGACGAACATCGCGGTGATGACGGGCATGAACGCCACGAAGAACAACTGGCTCGGGAACGCCAGCATCAGGTCGGTGAAGCGGCCGATCAGCGTGTCGGTGCGACCGCCGGTGAAGCCGGCGGCCACCCCCAGCAGGACGCCGACGGTCACGGTGAGGATCGTCACCGCGACGGCGATGCCCAGCGAGGTCCGGATGCTGTAGATCAGCAGCGTGAAGACGTCGCGGCCGAGGATGGGCTCAAGGCCGAACCAGAACTCGCCGCTGATTCCGCCGTTGGGCTCGATCGGGTAGCCGAGAGGATCGAACAGCTCGGGCTTGCCGCTGGCCGAGTTGTACAGCGTGTACGGCGACTTCCCGTACAGCTTCGAGATCAGCGGGGCCGCGATCGCGATCAGCGCGAAGAGGCCGACGACATACGCGGACACCACACCCGCGCGGTCGCGCTTGAAGCGCTGCCACATCAGCTGACCGGGCGATTTGCCGATGTGCTCGGCGGTGCCCTGGTCCTCGCCCCCCTCTGCCTTGACGGGTTCGAGCGTTGTGGGCTCGGACCCCGTCGGGGCAGCCTCGGATGGACTCGTCATTGGCGTTGTGCTCCCGAACCGGATGAGAGCCGCAGCGCCCGTGCACGCTGCGGTGGTTGACGGGACTGTCGCAACCGATTCATCCCCCAGTCAAGAGGGTGACGGGGGAAGCTGAGGTGCGGAATCGCTTCTTGAGCGTAAGTTTTGCAGATTGAGGTCCGCACGTGCTTGACAAGCCGCCTTAGTGGGCGGCATATCCGATATAACACCTTGAAGGCAGGTAACACGCCGGCAACCCGCCCGTCGTCTCACCGATATACGAACGCGTCACACTCGGGAGCGTACGGCCGTGCGGGTGCCGTCGCCCGGCCGGCTCCGGGGCCCGGCGCCGGATCCGGCCGGGTTCCCGGCGCCGCCCGCCGTCTGCCGGCCGGTCCCGCCGGGGGTGTTGTCGGGGGCTGCGGGGAGGTGTAGACCTGGGTGCCGTGTGGGCCCAAAAGGCGCACGGTTGCGTATCGGGGGTCTTCCGGCGATGGAACAAGGACACATACTGGGTCGCGGCGCGCGCGTTTTCGGTGCCGTGTGCTGCGCACTCCTCGCCCTGCTCTCACTTGTGTGGACGGTCCGCGACATCGACATCGCGACGAGCCTGCCCGACCTGTGGTGGTCCTGGGCGGGCTCCCCCGGAGCCACCGCCGAGGGCCACTGGGGCACCTCTCTCTACGACCCCGTCCTCGTCGGCGTGTACGCCGTCGCCGGCGTCACCGCCCTGCACTCCACCGCCGCAGCCGGCGCCCTCGGCGCGGCGGGGGCCGTGACGATCCTGCTGCGCGCCCCCGCGCTGTGGACGCTGACGGCCGACTGGATGCAGGACGTCGACCAGGGCCTGCGCAACCGCGCCTTGCTCTCCGCCGGCGTCGCCGTCACCCTCGGCGCGGTGCTGCTCATCTCCGTCGCCGCCGGCCGCCGGCCCTCGGTGGCCACCGGCGCCGACTACCTCCTGCCCGACGAGCAGCCGCCGCGCCGGCCCTCCCGCGGCGCCGCGGCCACCGGCACGGTCGTCCTCGCCGTCGCCGCGCTGGCGTTCGCCGCCTGGGAGGTGCGGCTGGCCACGACCCTCGGCTGGGACGACTACGGCTACCTGCTCAGCGGCGAGCACACCACGTACGCGCTGCTCCAGCCCCCGGTCGCGTACGGCAAGTGGGCGGTCGCCGCCCTCTGCTGCGTCGCCGCCATGGCCGCCGCCCAGCGCGCCCCGCTCTCCCGACCGCTGGGCATGACCGCCGGCGCGCTCGTCCTGGGCTGGGGCGCCGCCGACACCTCCCGGTACCTCAAGCACGAGGTCTTCGAGAACTTCGGCGCACTGAGCACGGAGCACCAGTTGCAGGCCGTCACCGGCATCGGGCTGCTGCTCGCCGGCTTCGTCATCCTCTTCGCGCTCGCCGGCCGCGGGGAGCGCGACCCCGTGGCGGAGCCGCTCTCCCGCTGGCAGGAACCCTCCTCCCCGCCCCCCTGGTAACCGCCCGGCGGCAGCCGCGCCACCCGCTGGCGGCGCCCCCGCGCCGCCCGGCGACGGGCACTCGCGTGCGACCCCTTCATGCGCCGGTGCGCCGAACGATGCACAGGCGCCGATAGTTATGATCCTTGCGCGCGACGGGCATGCATCACGTGGCCGTCAGACGACCCGACCACAGGTCCCGGGAGGTGAGCCGCTGTGGCTCTGTCGATCTCGCTGGTGCTGCTGCTTGCGATCATCGTCTACTTACTCATCAAGAAGAGTGGGCTGAAGGGCGGGCACGCCGTCGTGTGCATACTGCTGGGCTTCTACCTCGCGAGCTCGTCGATGGCGCCGACCATCGACGACGTGACGCAGAATGTCGCGGACATGATCGAGAGCATCGAGTTCTGACCCCGGAAGACCTCCCGTCCGCTCGTCTAGGCTTCCTCCATGAGCAGGGAGCTTCCGACGCGCAGGCTGCTGTTGGTGCACGCGCATCCGGACGACGAGACGATCACCACCGGCGCCACCATGGCGCGCTACGCCGCCGAGGGCGCCCTCGTCACCCTGGTGACGTGCACCAGGGGTGAGGAAGGCGAGATCATTCCGCCCGGCCTCGCCCACCTGGGACCCGAGCGGGACGACCGGCTCGGGCCGCACCGGGCCGGCGAACTCGCCGCCGCCATGCAGGCGCTGGGCGTAAGCGACCACCGCTTCCTCGGCGGTCCCGGGCGGTTCCGCGACTCCGGGATGAGCGGCCTCGACCAGAACGGCCGCCCCGGCACGTTCTGGTCCGCCGACGTCGACGAGGCGGCGGGGCTGCTGGTGCCGGTGATCCGCGAGGTACGTCCCCAGGTGCTGGTCACGTACGACCCGCAGGGGGGCTACGGCCACCCCGACCACATCCAGGCCCACCGTGTCGCCACGCGCGCGGCGGAGCTGGCCGCGGACGCGGTCTACCCGGCAGGCCCGGCAGACCCCGCGGATGCCGCGGACCCGTGGGCGGTGGCCCGTATCTACTGGATCTGCATCGCGCGCACCGCGGCGGAGAAGGGCCTGGCGGAACTGGCCGCGACGGGCCACCCCTTCCCGGGCACGGCGACCGTCGCGGACCTGCCGGGCGTGGTCGACGACGGCGAGGTCACGGCGGCCGTGGCCGGGGGCGTGTACGCCGCGGCGGCGAAGGCCCGGGCGCTGGCGGCGCACGCGACGCAGATCACCGTGGCCGACGGCTCCTTCGCCCTCTCCAACGGGCTGGGCCAGCCGATCCTGGCCACGGAGCAGTTCCAGCTCGCCGGCGGCGCGGACGCCGCGCGGCGCGAGCCGGGCACGGTGGAGACCGACTTGTTCGCGGAGGTGGCGGCGTGAGCGCCAAGAAGCGGGCCGCACGCCCCAAGCCGGCCGCGGACGGCGGCAGTCGGGGCGCCACGGGCGCCAGCCGCGCGGACAAGGGCAGCGGCGGCGCAGGCGGCAGGGGTACAGCCCACGGAAGCGCCCGCGGCAACGGCACGGGCAGCGGAAGCGCCGGCGGCACGGGCGCAGCCAACGGAAGCGCCCGCGGCAAGGGTACGGGCAGCGGCGGCGCGGACAAGCGCAGCCGGGCCGGCACCGTCACCACGAGCTCCCCCGCACGCCGCCCCGCCGCCCCGCCGCCCGGCAGCGCCCTCGCCCAGCCGGTGACGCTCGGCCGCGTACTCACCTACCTGGCTGCCCTGGTGCTCGGCGCCCTCGTCGGGCTCGCCGGTTCGCTCGTGCAGGCTGCCTGGTCACCGGGCGGGATGCTGCTCGCTCTCGCCGCCGTCGGCGGGCTCTGCTACGGCGCCGGGGTGGCCACCGACGGCCGGGGCGCGGGCTTCACGGCGGGCGGCGGCTGGTTCCTCGCGGTGATCGTCATGTCGCTCAACCGCCCCGAGGGCGACTTCGTCTTCGCTTCCGGCCTCGGGCCGCAGCTCTTCATCTTCGGCGGGATGCTGATCGCTGTGATCTGCACCACCTTGCCGCGGCTCCTCGCCGCGGCGGACCCGCCGCCCCGACTCCCCGAGTGACGTGCTCTGTTGGGCCTCGACCGCGGTCAACTCCGCCTCCGGGCGGGTGGCTGAATGCGGTTGCGGGGCCGCAGTGTCGGAACGGACAAGTATGGTGGTGCGCGCCGCCGAGCTGCCCGCGGGTGCCATGACGGGCGGCGGAGCACTACGGGAGACCTGCCGTGAGCCGAGAGAATGACAGTCCGCCATCCGGTCCCGAGGGACGCGGCGACGCCGCTTACCCGCCGGGGACCCCGCCGTACGCGGGACCGGACTCGCCGACCGCTGGGGGTACCGCGCAGGCGCGAAGCGCAATGGAGGAGCCCCCCGTGCCCGCTCCGGGCACCGGAGCCGGCCGGGACGGCGACGCGGGCGTTCCCGCGACCGAGACGACGCTGACGACCCGGATCCGGATCAACATCCCCGGCTCCCGGCCGATCCCGCCCGTCGTGGTGCGCCAGCCCTTCGAGGGCGGGGCGGAGGAGCCCGAAGCCGCCGCCCCCGCGCCGGCCCCCGGCCCGGCGGAAGCCGCCGCGGCGTCCGCGAACGGGCAGGGCGGCGGCAGCGCCAAGCCGACGACGAGCGACTGGTTCGCCCCGCGCAAGGCGCCGAAGGACCCGGCGCCTTCCCCGGCGGCACCCGAGGCTGCTCCGACGGGGCCCGCGGGGCCGCCGTCCGCGCAGCCCCCGCCGCCCCCGATGACGCCGCCCTCGGGCCCCACGAGCACCGCGGACGGCTCCGGGATGCAGTTCCCCGCCTTCGCGCCGCCGCCCGGTGAGCCCGGAGTGCCGCCTGGCACCCCGCCCGCCGGCGTCCCGCAGGCGCACCCGGCGCCCGGGGACACCGGAGCGGTGGACGTGCCGGTGAGCGAGAGCGGCCACGGCTTCGCCGGTGACGACCCGGCCAACGCCCTGCCCGTACGCCCCACTTCGGGCGGCGCGCCCCGCGGCGGCCTCGGCGGACCCGGCGGCGTGCCCTCAGGACCGACGTCGGGCCCCGCCACCGGCAGCATGCCGCTCAAGCCCGCCGCCGCCCCGCCCGCCGGCCGCACCCTGCGCGGCTCCGCCGCGCCGCAGGCCCCCACCGGCGGCATGGGCGACACCGCCGTAGGCGGCATCCCCACGGTGCCGGCAGGCCCGGAACCCACGCCGGCACACGGCGTGCCGCAGGGCCCCGGCCACACCCCGGCCCACGGCGTGCCGCAGGCTGGCCCGCAGGGCCCCGGTCCCGGGCACACTCCGGCGCACGGTCACCCGCAGGGCGGCCTCGGCCCGGAAGGCGCGCAGTATCCCCAGGAGGCCGCGCCCACACCGGCGTTCACCCCCGCCGGGCAGCCGCCCTCCGGCCCCGGCTCCGGCGCCGCACCGCCCCGCGGCCCCGGCGCCGCGCCGGGCAGCGACGGGCCGCCCGTGCCGCCGCCCGCCCCTGCCGCCGCCCGCTCCCGCTCCGGGAGCCCGTCCAGCCGGGGCCGCGGCGACCGCAAGAAGCTCGCCATCATGGCCGGCGCCGGCGTCTTCGGGGTGCTCTGCATCGCGTACGGCGCGGGGCTCGTCCTCAACAACGACGACGTGCCCAAGGGCACCACCGTCCTCGGCGTCGACATCGGCGGCAGCTCCCGCGACCAGGCGGTGGCCAAGCTCGACGCGGCCGTCGAGGAGCGGACGAAGGAGCCGATCGTGCTCCGCGTCGGAGACCGGGAGGAGAAGCTGACGCCGGAGTCGGCCGGCCTCGGCATCGACACCGCGGAGAGCGTCCGCTCGGCGATGGGCAGCGACTACAACCCGGTGTCCGTGATCGGCTCGCTCTTCGGGGGCTCCCGCGAGGTGGACCCGGCGATGGTCGACGACACGGACAAGCTCCGGGCCCGGCTGCAGGAGATCGCCGACGAGGCGGGCGGCGGCAAGGACGGCATGATCCGCTTCGTCGACGGCGAGGCCGTGCCCGTGAAGGGCGAGCCGCACGAGGCCGTGGACGTGGAGAAGTCCGTCAGCGTGGTGCAGGAGGCGTTCGACGAGCGCGCCGCCGGCGGCGGCAACGAGCCGGTGACCCTGCCGGTCTCCCAGCAGGAACCGGCCGTCAGCCAGGCCGAGTTCGACAGCGCGATGAACGGCTTCGCCAAGACCTCCATGTCCGGCTACGTCACGGTGCTGGCGGGCGACCGCGCCATCGAGTTCAGCCCGGAGAACTCGATCTCCGAGTTCCTGACGATGCAGGCGACGCCGGACGGCAAGCTGGCGCCGAAGTTCGACCTGGAGAAGCTGGAGGAGCTGTACGGCAGCACCTTCGACGGGCTCCTCGTCCAGCGCGGCGACGGCAGCAAGACGGAGATCACGCCGAACGACGTGGCGAGCGCCATGATGGGCCCGCTGCGCGAGACCGACCCGGAGAAGCGGGTGGGGATCATCGACGTCGCGTAGCCGCGTACCGCCTCCGGCGGGGGCGGCCCGGCGCGGACGAGGCACCGACGACGTACGGCGAAGGGCCCCGAGAATGGCGGGTTCTAGTGATCCCCGCAACACCCTGGAGTTCAGGGAGTTGCGGGGATCGTGGGTTTTGAGGAGCTGAGGGCGAGGTTCTTCGAGGCGCTGGGGCGCGGGAACGGCAGTGTCGCGGGTGCTGCTCGGGCGGTCGGGGTGAATCGGCACACGGCGGCTGGGTGGGCGCGGAAGGCCGGGGTGCGTGGCCGTGGGAAGTCGGGCAGGGGCGGGCATCCGGGGCGGGCGGAGTATGACCGGCTGCGCGCGGCCGGGGTGCGGCGGCGGGAG